>CAYZJX010000055.1:0-8254 GCA_964479035.1 uncultured Desulfurococcaceae archaeon | reverse complement strand
ATTCAAGAACCTGAAATAGTGGATTACTTACTTCCTGATCTAAAGCATGAGGTAGTAGACATAAATATTGTTCAGAAGCAGACAGATGCTGGTGAAGTAACTAGATTTAGAGCCATGGTTGTGGTCGGTAATTTTGACGGATATGTAGGAATAGGGCTCGGTAAAGCAAGGCAGGTAAGGCAAGCAATCGAGAAGGCGATACGTGATGCTAAGCTAAATATAATCCCAGTGAGGAGAGGGTGTGGTAGCTGGGCTTGTTCATGTAATGAACCTCATAGTGTTCCATTCACAGTTGATGGAAAGTCAGGTAGTGTGAGAGTAAGACTCATACCAGCCCCTAAGGGTACTGGCCTCGTTGCTGGTGACGCAGCAAAAGTAGTTTTGAGGTATGCAGGAGTAAGAGATGTATGGACATGGACTAAAGGCGAAACAAGAACAACTATCAACTTTGTTGCGGCGACGTACAACGCATTAAGGAATACTTACAAATTCGTTACAGTTTATGATTGGAGCAGAAGGTGATGTAGCATGGTCCTTTACGCTATAGTGAGAATTAGGGGGAGTGTAGATGTTCACCCTAAAGTAGAGTCCACCTTAAGAATGCTGAGGTTGGTTAGAAAATTTCATGTAGTACTATATCCTAAGAATCCAACTATAGATGGTATGTTGGAGGTAGTTAAGGACTGGGTCACTTGGGGAGAGATAGAGAAGGACACACTTAAGGAGTTGATCATCAAAAGAGGAAGACTTGTCGGGAATAAGAGAATAACAAATGAGGCGATAAAGAGAATTTTTAGAGTTGACGGCCTAGATGAGTTAGTTAAAGCTTTAACTGAAGGTAAGATTTTATGGCATAAGTATGACGAGTACGTAAAGCCGGTCTTTAGGTTGCATCCGCCTCAGGGAGGATTTAAGGGAAGTACCAAGAAGCCTTATAAGACAGGTGGAGAACTCGGTTACAGAGGCAAGGAAATCAATGAGTTACTAAAGAGGATGATATAATGGTAGTAAGGAGAAAGAAAAAGAGCAGATATATGAGAGGAAGCAGAACCCATGGTTATGGTAGCATAGGTCAGCATAGAAAGAGTGGTAGTAGGGGTGGTAGAGGGGCGGCAGGTCTTCATAAGCATAAGTGGTCATGGATAGTAAAGTACTTTCCGGACTGGTTTGGTAAGCACGGTTTTACCAGACCAGTGACGCTAAGAACTGAGGTGAGGTCAATAAATGTTGGCGAGCTAAATGAGATGGTGAAAGAGCTAGAACTCAGAGGTGAGTTAAAGCACGAAAATGGAATGTACGTAATAGATTTAGCTTCGCTTGGAATAAATAAGTTGCTTGGCCGTGGTCGAATAGAGAGGAAAGTGAAGGTTATAGTATACTCGGCGACGGAGAGAGCAGTAAGTAAAGTAAGGGAGGCAGGAGGAGAAGTAGTAGTGTTAAGAGGTAGCGGTAGCAATAAATAATATTGCGAAGTTAATTAAGCTTAAAACTTTCTTCAACATGATTATGGGGCTAAGATATGGGTGTGCTAAACGCGCTAGCCAGGATAGGTGAGTACTTCCCTTCCCCACCTAGACCGGCACGAAAGCCGGACTTGAAGAGGAGATTATTTTATACTTTCTTAGCTCTCATAGTTTATTATGTAATGGCATCAACACTCGTATTTCCGCTAGCTGCCCATCCTGAGCTTAAGGGTGTAGAGCTCCCACCAATAATTAATATAGTGTTTGCTTCTTCTAGAGGAAGTATAGCACAGCTGGGCATAGGTCCGATGGTTACAGCGGGCCTGATCATACAAATATTGGTTGGAGCCAAAATAATAGAATTAGACCTAACAAATCCGAGAGACAGGAAACTATTTACACAAGCAGAAAAAGGGCTTGCCTTCATGATCGCATGCGTTGAAGGAGCAGGATTTGCTGCATATTATCGCCTCAATGTCTTTATAACAGTAGCTATATTACTTCAATTCTTGTTTGGAGCAATAGTTTTAATGATACTTGATGAGGCTATACAGAAAGGCTGGGGCATAGGCTCCGGTGTTAGCTTATTTATACTTGCTGGTGTTGCTCGCACCATAGTATGGGACCTCTTTGCACCTATTAAGCCAGGTGACATTAATCAATATTATGGCTTTATCCCATATTTAATTCAGGCATTTACTCAAGGTCAGATTGACATGAGTAGATTATTCTTTGGTGTTGTTGGCGGCATTAGAAGTGTTCTGCCTTCACTTACGGGTTTAATTACAGTAATTGTGCTAGTAACTGTGCTAGTATATTTACAGCAGATGAAGGTTAACATACCTGTCACAATGCAGAGGCTTCCAGGTATTAAGAGCAAGGTACCGCTTCAGTTTATTTATGTTACTAATATACCTATATTGCTTGTTGGAATAGTTTTCTCGGACTTAATGCTTTTAAATAATTTATCTGCTGCTTACCTAATAAATAGGGCACCTTGGCTTGCCAGCGCACTAAATACAGCTATATACTATCTTACACCCCCTAGGACTGTTCTCGAGATAGTTTATAATCCCATCAGGGTAGCTGTTTATTCTATCCTGCTGATAGGTCTTGCAGTTCTATTTGGGCTAATGTGGGTTGAAATAGCTGGACTTGGACCTTCAGCACAAGCTGAGAACCTGATTAAGTCAGGGCTTCAAATGCCTGGAATTAGAAGAAATCCTAAACTCTTAGAGAAGGTGCTTTCTAGGTACATATATCCATTAACAATACTTAGCTCACTAATTGTAGCGTTAATTGCATTAACAGCGGATATTTTCAGTGCTTATGGTACAGGTACAGGTATATTACTTGCTGTAGGTATTGTTCAGCAATTCTATACCCAAATAGCCTATGAGAGAGCGCTCGAGGCATATCCTCTACTCAAGAAGTTAATCGGTGAATAGGTATGAATGGAGGTATTAAATTAGCTATAATTGTTGGCTTGCCTGGTGTCGGTAAATCAACTGTTTTGAACTTAGCCAAGGATATCTTAATCAGTAAGGGCTATCACGTTGAAGTAGTAAACTTTGGAGATTATATGTTCAAGTATGTGGTTTCGCAAGGACTAGTTAAGAGTAGGGATGAAATTAGGAATCTTCCATTGCATATTCAGAGAAAAGCCCAGGAAGAGGCAGCTAAAAACATTAGGGAGAATTTAGAGGCTAAGGCACAAAGCAAGGAGAACGTTGTTGGATTTGTCGATACACATGCTGTCATAAAGACTGCAACAGGGTACTGGCCCGGTCTTCCATTACATGTGATCAGGAACTTAATGCCTAATACAATAATAGTTGTCGAGGCAGAACCCGAGGAAATAGTAGCCAGGCAGCTAAGAGACAGGACTAGGTATAGGAGTGACTACGCAAATATTGATTTAGTTAAGAAGCTACTAAGTATGAACAGAATGTACGCTATTGCAAGTGCGGTACTTGTTGGCGCATCAGTTAACTTTATCATGAATAGAGAAGGAAAGGCTAATGAAGCTGCAGAAGAATTAGTAAATGTAATAGAGAGGCTGTAATAAATGATAACACTGATATATGCATTAGTAATACTTTTCTCATTTATGCCATTTACATTCTTAGTTAGGTCTTATTCCCGGAGAATAAATATAGATAGCTTAGTTGTAGAGCTAAAAGAGCTTAGTGAAAGACTTGAAAATATATCGCCTGAAAAAGAAAAGAAGCTGAGAATTCTCAAAAGTAAATATAAGAAATTAAAGCGTACTATCGATAAGCTATTTTTCTTAAATCTTGCAGTCATATGGTTAGGGATAACAGTGGCTTTAATTTTAAGTAGAGCAGTTATTAGTATAATATCATTGACCTTTGGCTTACCCCCAAGACCTCCATCTCCTTTGCTTTTGCCTGGGATATCGTATGATGGATACCTTAATGACTTTATAATTTTTATAGCTGTCATTCTCGGTTATCAGGCATTTCATAATAAGATTGTGGGATTCAGTAAGCTCGCAGAATTGCGTAGGTAGCTATGTGTAGTCATAGGTTTGATTAAAAACTTTTATATTACTTACACTATGATTGGAGGCAGGGAGAGGCAATGGTAAGACCAGGCTTAAGATCTGGCTCGAAGAAGAGAATCAAGAGAAGGGTGCCAGGTGGAACTTCACGAACGTACCATATAAAGCGGAGGAATTATGGGGCTACTTGCCCATTATGTGGTAGGCCTCTTGGTGGTGTTCCTAAAGACTACAATATAGTTAGGTGGGGCCCTAAGACCGTTAAAAGACCTGAAAGATATTTTGGAGGTGTGATTTGTTCTACTTGCTTAGCGGCAATGTTAAAGCTGAGTGTTAGAGGCACAAGTACATAATTATGAGGGATTGATTTTGGTGAAGGTCAGTGAGGCCTGTAAGACAGGTTTGGTAATTGCTGTTAGCGGTCTCCCAGGTAGTGGCAAGACTTCTTTAGCGAGAAGACTCGCAGAAAGACTGGGGCTTAGGTACTTATCCCTAGGTGAAATGTTCAGAAAACTTGCATATGAGAGGAGAATTACGTTAGAGGAGCTGTCTCGGATAGCTGAGGAAGACGCAAGTATCGACAAAGCGATAGATGACAAAGCTATTGAGGAAGCATCAAAAGGTTGCATAGTCGTCGACGGACACATATCGGCGTGGACGCTTGAAAATACAGCACACTTAAAGGTTCTTGTTATGGCTCCTATTGATGTTAGGGCGGAAAGAATAGCTAGAAGGGATAGCAAGAGCATTGAAGATGCCTTAACGGAAATTAGGGTAAGGGAGGAGTCAGAAAGTAGAAGGTTTATGAAGTTTTATGGCATCAATATTTTTGACTTAAGTATTTTTGATCTGATAATTAATTCTGAAAAGTTTAATGAAGAAGAGGTATTTGAGATAGTTATGTCGGCAGTAAAAATAGTACTTAGGAAAATTAGGGAGGGTCGAAAAGCTTAAAGAGATGCTTTTACCATGGTTAGTGGGTGATCTGGATGCCAGCCATTGAAGTAGGTAGAGTATGCGTCAAATTAAGGGGCAGGGAGGCAGGCAAGAAATGTATTGTAGTTGATATAATTGACGATAAATTCGTGCTAGTGACAGGTCCTAAGGTATTGACGGGTGTGAAAAGAAGGCGAGTAAATGTAAATCACATAGAACCTACTGACAAGAGAATAAATATAGAGAAAGGTGCAAGTGATGATGAAGTACTTAAAGCCATTGAAGCTGCGGGACTTACAGAATTCATGAAAGAAAGAATAAGGATTACGAGAAGAGAATTCTTAGAAGTAAAGTCATTAGTGTGAATTTAGGTGATCTTATGAAATGTACTTTGTATTTTGTTTAGAATTTACTATAGTTAATTATGTTTTTAACATACTTAATAAGGACATGTAAACTAAGAAGGTGGTGGTTTAGTTGGAGATTACTAAAAAAGGTATTGAGTTTTTGCAGAAGTTAGATATGTTTGGGGATGTGAAGCGAAGGTGGATTGTTAGGAAGGAAGCTGAGACCAGTTCTAAGCATGGTAAATTGCCTTTTGAGAGAAACATTAATGAACTACTTGATTACGGTGTTATTAATTTAGATAAACCTCCAGGACCTACGAGCCATGAGGTAGTTGCATGGATTAAGAAGCTACTTAATATCAGGAAAGCAGGTCATGGTGGGACCCTAGTGCCCGTTCACCTTCCAAGGTGACGGGCGGGGCTATCCCAAAGTCTCTGGTATACTACCTATAGCTTTAGGTAGTGCAACTAAGGTTGTAGGGCTACTTATGCTATCTAATAAGGAATACGTTGCTATCATGCAATTACATAAGTCTGCTGATGAAAGAAAGCTAAGAAAAGTTGTGAGTGAGTTTGTGGGGAGGATATATCAGAAGCCGCCCGTTAGGTCGTCAGTAAAGCGCGTTCTTAGGATAAAGGAAGTATATAGCATAGAAATACTTGAGATAGAGTACCCATACGTTCTCATGTGGATTTCATGTCAGCATGGAACGTATGTCAGAAAGTTAATTCATGATATAGGCGACGTGCTAGGTGTAGGAGCTCACATGAGGGAGTTAAGGAGGGTGAAAACAGGTCCATTTAAAGAAGATAAGACTCTTGTGACACTTCATCAATTATCTGAAGCTCTCTACGTATACCGGGAGCTTAAAGATGATAGTTTGCTCAGGAAAATAATATTACCTATAGAATATGCTGTCTCACACTTGCCTAAAGTAGCAGTACTTGATGGCGCAGTTGAAGCACTAACTCATGGAGCAGATCTTGCTGTTCCAGGTGTATCAATGATCCATGAGGGGATACGTAAGGGCGATACTGTAGCGATATTCACACTTAAGGGAGAGTTAGTAGCGATAGGTCAGGCTCTAATGCATAGTGAGCAGGTAATTGAGGCAAGTAGAGGTATAGCTATAAAGGTTAAGAGAGTCATAATGCCTAGAGGGGTATATCCTAAGCGCTGGAGAAGCGGGCAGCGAAAGTAGAGTAGCAAGTAACTAAAACATCAATATGATTATATCCAAAGCATTAAAATTATTAGTTAGAAAAGTTTAATCTCCATCTATGTAAAATAGTATAATGAATTAAGTAGGATGCCGGGGTGCCCGAGCGGTCTAAGGGGCCGGCCTGGAGAGCCGGTGGGCGTTCGCCCACGCGGGTTCGAATCCCGCCCCCGGCGCCACACTATACTTGTCTTAATCCCTCGTCACTGCAACTCGCAGTACTCATTGAATGTATTATACTGACTAAATACTACTAAGTAGGAGAATCACATGCAGGGCAGAGCCTTTATGTTAGAGAACTTTATGTCTTATTAATGTTTTAAGGAATACAAATTCTGGTATACCAGTAAGTATGTGTTTACTAATTAAAGCTTAAATAGCTGTTGAGTAAAGGGTTGGGTAGGTAGGGGATGAATTAAATGCCGGAGGAAACATATAAGCATATAGTTAGGATAGCTGGTGTGGATGTGGAAGGAGACTTACTCCTACCTTTAGGTATAGCTAAGATTAAGGGTGTAGGGTATAATTTAGCTATGGCATTAATAAGGAAGTTAGGGTTGGATCCTAACTTAAGGGTTGGATTTCTTTCGGAGGAAGATGTAAGGAGTATTGAAGATGCCATAACTAATCCAGCAAAGTATGGTGTACCTCCATGGATGTTTAATAGAAGAAAAGACTACATGACAGGTAAAGACCTTCACTTAATAGGTGCGGACTTAATATATGCTGCCAGAGAAGATATTGAAAGAGAAATGAGGATCAGGTCGTGGAGAGGAATTAGACATTCGCTAGGCCTTAAGGTTAGAGGTCAGAGAACACATACCACGGGTAGACTTGGACCTACTGTTGGTGTAATGAAAAGAAGAAAGTAAGGAGGTGTAGATAATGGGTGATCCAAGAAAGCCTAGAAAGAAGTGGATAAGGCCTGGGCATCCATGGATTAGAGAAAGGTTAGTAGAGGAAATGGAAATCATAGGTAAGTATGGTTTAAGAAATAAGAGGGAATTATGGATTGCTCAAACACTTTTGAGGAAAATTAGGGAGAGAGCTAAAGCACTACTTAAGTTACCTCCGGAAGAACGTGCAGTAAAGGAAAGAGAATTAGTCAGGAAGCTATATAATATGGGTCTATTAGAGAATGAAAATGCAACACTAGATGAGATACTCGGCCTAGGTGTTGAAAGCATATTAGAGAGAAGACTTCAGACCATAGTGTATAGAAAAGGTCTAGCGAAAACAATACATCAAGCTAGGCAGTTAATAGCTCATGGACATATTGCTATATCTGGTCAAAAAGTAAGGTCCCCAGGATACCTAGTACATAGGGATGAAGAAGATCTAATAGATTATGCGCCTACATCTCCATTTGCAAAGATAAGGGAGGAAATAACAAGCCAGGGGTGAGCTAGATGGCTTATACATCTAGGGAAATAAAATGGGGTGTCGCTCACGTATTTAGCTCGTTTAACAATACCATAGTTCATATTACTGATCTGAGTGGAGCAGAAACCGTAGCGAGATGGTCCGGCGGTATGGTAGTGAGAGCCGATAGAGAGAAGCCTTCACCTTATGTAGCAATGATGATTGCCTATAGGGCAGCACAGCAAGCAATGGAGAAAGGTATCATGGCAATTCATATTAAGGTTAGAGGGCCTGGCGGCCATGGGCCGAAAATACCAGGACCTGGTGCACAAGCTGCCATTAGGGCGTTAGCTAGAGCAGGATTCATTATCGGTAGAATTGAGGATGTGACGCCGATACCTC
>CAYZJX010000054.1:0-8419 GCA_964479035.1 uncultured Desulfurococcaceae archaeon | reverse complement strand
CGCTGGGTGAAGGAGCTACACCGCTTCTTAAGGCTAGGAGGCTTGGTGAGTTACTGGGGCTCAAGAACTTATATATCAAGGATGAGTCACTCAACCCTACAGGAACGTTTAAAGCTAGAGGTATAGCAGTAGCTCTCTCTAAGGCCGTGGAGCTAGGAATCAAGAAAGTCGGTATGCCTTCAGCTGGGAATGCTGGTGCTGCCTTAGCAGCTTACGCAGCTAGGGCAGGCATTGAGGCATGGATTTACGCTCCTAAAGAAACACCTAAGGCTATGATAGCTGAGATTAGGCTTTACGGGGCTAAGCTAGAGCTTGTTGAAGGCTCAATAGCTGATGCAGGCAGGGAGCTAGCTAAGGTTAAGGAGCGTGAGGGAATATTCGACATGACGACCATGAAGGAGCCCTACAGAGTTGAGGGTAAGAAGACCATGGGGTATGAAATAGTTGAGGATTTAGGGTGGGTAGTGCCTGACGTAGTGATATACCCGACTGGCGGCGGGACCGGACTCCTAGGTATCTGGAAAGGTATTGCCGAGCTTAAGGAGGTAGGTCTCCTTAAGGAGGAGAAGTCACCTAGAATGGTAACAGTTCAGAGCTCAGGGTGTGCCCCGGTAGTTAAGGCATTTCATGAAGGGCGTGAAGTGGTTGAGGCATGGCCCAATCCTAAAACCATAGCAGCGGGAATTAGAGTGCCTAAGCCCTACGCTGACTACCTGATCTTAAAGGTCTTAAGAGAAAGTGGAGGTACAGCAATAACTGTTGAGGATGATGAGATAATCACTGCAGTTAAGGAGTTATCGAGGACTGAGGGTCTGTTACCGTGCCCAGAAGGTGCAGCAACTTTAGCAGCATTACATAAGCTAGTTGATCAAGGACTGATAGATAAGGATGAAGTGGTTGTGCTAGTAAATACAGGTACAGGACTTAAGTACATTGATGTTCTAACTCAGGTAATTAAGTTTTAAAGAAACCTAATTCGAAACTTTCTTTTTATATTATCAAGCTGAATTACTCAGCAGTACTGGGTTCAGGTAAGTACTTATTTCTTAAGTGAGCATTATTAGTTTTAGAAAGCTGGTTAGTGGCTGCGTGGTTGATATGGCACAAAATTACTTAAGATTTAGAGGTAGGTTGGTGCGGGCTGCTAAGAAACTTATTGGGGCGCTCTCAGATGCTAGGTATGTCAAGGTGTCAGTAAAGTGGAGTAAGCATGAGAGGTTAGGGAGGTGTTCAGTTGATTTTCAGCGGCGCTCAGTAGTTTTTACGTTTAAGGTACCTCTTGAGGGTATGACTACGGAGGATCTAGCTGTATCCTGCATTGAAGCTCTGGGTAATCCTGCGAGGACGGCGTACCTAGCTATAGCTGCTGTGGGTTTCTTGCTTGCTGCTGCTGTGTGGTACTTTCTCCCACCTACAGTTCCTGACCCAACTAAGGCCATAATATCAACTGTGATTATGGCTGTAGCTATCGGGGCCATCATAGCAGGAGGTGTAGGAGTGTTCCTTCATGAGCGAAGGTTAAAGGACATTAAGCGCGAGTACATAGCACTAACAAGAACAGATAACTTAAGCCTTAAGACATATAGCATGATGGTAGACATAATTTCATGGGTTTTGAGGGAGTGTAGCGGAAAGAATAAGACAGTTATTAATGCGTCAGAAATAATGACATTAATTCAGAAAAATTATGGCCACACACTCAAGATACTTAGTGAGAAAACATAATTATCTAAGTTATGAAATCATGTCGGGCGTCCTAATGCAGTACACCTTCACAATACCCGTACCAACTATTGTCTGGTTACTTCTGGTAGTTCTCGCGGCAGTACTCGCTATTATTTTCTTCATAGTAGTTCTGCCGATCGTGAAGTTCAATATAGTAGTTTCTGAGGACAGCATTTATGTGAGTGCGCCACCGTTTGCGAAAGTGCACGTATTAAGGAGAGATGTATCTCGTATTGAAGTATTAAACTTGAGTAAGCATCCGGAGCTACGTCCAACCCTAAGAACCTTTGGTGTAGGGTTTCCAGGTTATAAAGTAGGGTGGTTCAAGCTAGCTAACGGAGCTAAGGCATTTCTAGGTGTTGCATTACTTGATCAGGCAGTGGTTATGGAGCTCAAGAATGGAATGTACATAATAATAACTCCCAAGAACCTCAATAAATTCATTTCAGCTCTAGAGGAGTTAGGCTGGTTAAAGTAAGAAAAACTCCTTACTGAAAACGTTCTTAATACATAATATTATGTCTTATGAGTTTTTCATTAAGGTATTACGAACCGTAGTACAGTTCTTAAATATACAAGTAAAATGATAAAACATATTACCTGTTGAAGTAATTAATAATGGAACGTATCTCTAACTTTACTTAAACCCAACTTAAGTGGTGCTTAAAAATGATCGCGCTAGCTGTGAGTGTACTATATGTACTGAGCTTAGTCTACATAGGTGTTGGTATTATTGTGCTTATTGCATCAGCTTATGAACTAAGAAAATATACGCTACATACCTGACTGCCCTGACCGTATTTCAGAATTTAGATTTTATTGTTCTACACCATAGCTATATTATCTTTAAAGCAGCTTAGAACTGGTGAGTTGGAACGTGAGCTTGAGTAAAGTATTAATAGCTGTAGCAATTACAGCAGCAGTTATTGCTGCAGCAGCCTCAACAACAGTATTAGGTGTTTTACTAGCTGGTACCCTAAGTAAGGGCAATGAGGGTGCTGCTGTCGGTAATGTGCTAGTGCCTTCAACCCACAGTACTTATGCTGCCT
Organism: uncultured Desulfurococcaceae archaeon; assembly: GCA_964479035.1. Lineage (GTDB taxonomy): Archaea > Thermoproteota > Thermoprotei_A > Sulfolobales > NBVN01 > B83-G16. The sequence continues at coordinate 5,645 of CAYZJX010000054.1, read as the reverse complement.
CAGGTACTCAAGGATATGTGTTAAAGAATGCTATAACTACATCAGCTACCGCAACAATATATGTAGTTCCGTCAAGGGTAATTATATCCTTAAGTATTGAAACACCTAGGCCATACATGAACGCTACCCAAGCATATGAGGACGTAGCTATTAGGGCTAATGAACTAGTCAGTAAGCTTAAGTCACTTAATGGAGTAATCTACATACAGACACTATCAGTAAGGCTTAACCCACAGTACGAGTGGAGTAAGGATGGGAAAGTATTTAAGGGGTATGTGGCTTCATACTCACTAATTACTGAAGTAGAAGTTAGCGCAGTAAGTAAGGTGATAGCAGAAGCAGTTAAAGTCAGTACAGATACAATTAAAGGAATATCATTTACTGTACCTGAGGAGGAATTAGAGAAGGCGAAGGAGCAGGCACTGAGAAATGCTGTTAATAAGGTTTACGAAAAAGCTAGAGTAATGGCTGAGGAACTCAACTTAACATTAGGTAAGTTAATCTACTTAACAACCGAGTACAGTACCTCAGATTACATACTAAGGTATGTAAAGGAAGTTACTTATGCTGCTGAAACAGGTGGCATGCCTGAAATACCTATTGAGGTAGGTAAGGGATTTCCAGTTGTAGCAGTTGTTCATGCGGCATTTGAGATAGTTCAAGAATAAAACTAAAGCAGTCCTGAGAGGCATGGACTGCAAGTACATACAATATCGAACTTTATTTCCGAAGACAACCACCTTTTATTAGTTCTCTTCACGATACTTCATCGGTGACTGCTTTTGAGCGGCAGTAACGATGTCTGCCTAACTGGCATTAAAGGATTTGATGAGTACTTAGGCGGTATTCCTAGGGGCTCACTAATAGTTGTGATAGGTCATCCAGGAGCAGGTAAGACAACGTTTGCCGCTAAGTTCCTTTACGAAGGTGCTAAGCAATTTAGTGAGCGCGGACTTTATATAGGGTTTGGTGAACCAGAGCGCAAGTTCAAGAAGTTCATGAAGGACTTAGGAATGGATTTTGAAGAGCTGGAGCGTGAGGGCCTAATAAAGATAATAACACTGCCTGCTATCGCCTCAATAGACGCTGCCGAAATGCTTACTGAGACAGTGGTGAAGTCAATAAATGAATTCAGACCTAAGAGACTAGTTATCGATAATCTCCCAGCCGCAATAGACATTTTAGGTGATGCGGCTGGGAGGGCGTTCCTGAGGACTACACTCTATAATATACTAACCCGTGAGGACATTACAGCAATAATCATATCCGACATATATAGGGGTGAGAGGAAGCCAGCAATACCTTCAGTAGAAGTAGTAGCTGACGGAGTTATAATTATGAAGGCTGAGATTAGGGGCGGGCTAATTGTGAGGAAGCTAATTATAGAGAAAATGAAAGGTAAGAAAATGCCTGTTGCGGAGGTGCCTTTCTCACTTGTTAAGGATGAAGGAATAATAGTCTTCGCACCAGCACTAAGCTATGACATCCCAGCACCTCAGTTCACATCATCAATTAAACTAAAGTGTAAGCCCCTTCACCAGGCGCTAGGCCCTATATATGTAGGGTCCCAAATGGTCATTTGTACACCAATAGGGATGACCCTACCACCTGAAGTCATGGTTCCTTTTCTTAGGGCAGTAGTTGACGAAGGAATTAAAATTCTGCTGATAAGCTTAACTAACCCATCAATAAGTTTGTGGTGTAGGCTTGAGAATCAGGCCAAGAAATACGGAGTAGATATAGGTAAGCTTAAGGAGCTTATTAAGCTCATGTCACTTAATCCTGCAGCCTACTCAATAACTGAATTAATGAGCACAATAATAACTGAGGTAGAAAACTACAAGCCGAGCGTACTGGTGCTCCACAGCCTTGAAACACTTAGCACCTTATGCCCGCCTAGGGAGTTTATGAGTTTCTATCTAAATATAATAACAAGGTTTAGGAAGAAGGCGCTAACGACAATATATATGATATCCTCCAGCATAACAGACGAAATATCTCTAATGGTGAATGCGAGTGATATAGTATTAGCTATTTCTACTCCATTAATTATTAAGGGAGAATACTCAGTTAAGGTTGATATACTTAAGTCTTACTTAGGCGAGCCGAGAACAGTATTTACGGATCATCTCCGTGAGTGCTTGCAGGAAGTAAATTACTCACAAAATTAAAATATCGTAACATAATTTTTACTTAACTCAAAGTTACTTACTGATCTTCATGAAGTTCTTAGCTTTTAGTTCGGGGAAATATAGAAATACCCTGGCCTAATAGTGTAGAGGAGCGACTGGGGAGGTGCTATTGCAGCACTATGCTCGAATGTATTAGGGCAGGGTTCACAACATGGTGAAGTCTAGTAGGAGGCTGCTCGTTAGTCTAATATCAACGGGAATTTACTTTCTTGCTTTTCAGTTAGTCATGTCGATATTAGCTAGATACTCACGTGACTTAAATATTGGTGTTGCTTCAACGGGTTTTATCTGGTCATTAGTTTATTTAGTAGCATTTTTCTTGAGGCCGGTAGCCGGGTACATAGCTGATAGAACCAGTAGTTACTTAGCTATGTCACTTGGAGGCTTCTTCATGGTGGCTGCCTCAGTAACATACCTGTTTTCAACAGGCTTTAAGGACCTAGTAATTGGAAGGATACTTCATGGAATTGGTTCAGCATACTTCATATCACCCTCTATAGCTGCCGTAGCTACTGCTGCTGGCGAGAAGGCTGGAATGGCCTTGGGAGTAAGGTCAATGCTCATATCGCTTACATCTATAGCTGCGCCACCTGCTGCTGGCTTTATAGTTGACTCAGTAGGATACGCTCTAGTGTTCATAATAGCTGCTGCACTAGCTGCATTTGTTGCATTATTTAATGCTATTGAGGCAAGACGCAGTAGGGTGGGAAATACTGCAGGCAGGCACCGAGCTGGGTGGCGTGAAGCTCTCAATAAGTTGGTGGTTATGATAATGATTGTAGCACTTTTTAATGGTATTCTTTTTCTCACCTTATCAGGTATACTTCAGGCACACTACAGGGACTTAGGTTATGAAGCAAAGCTTTACGGATATTTCTTAATGTTCTTTGGGATTAGCAGCATATTCTCTAGGTACATGGCGGGTAAGTTATCAACTAATAGGAATCCAGCAATAATAGCTTTGGTAGGTCACATCATAACAGCTACTTCAGTAATCATGTTAAGGACCATGTACTTGGTTCCACTCAGCTACATAGTAGCTCTCGTATATGGGTTCGGTATCGGGCTTACAATACCTACACAGCAGTTAATAGTCAGTTACGCAGTACCTCAGGAAGTTAGGAATAGGGCCATATCTATTTATGCCATGGGGTTTGACTTAGGGGGCTTCATAGGCCCAATGGTTTTCGGCTACATAGCCTCCGTACAGGGGTATGAGTTCAGTTACCAGTACCTAGTGATATCACCGGTAATTGCTGCAGTACTAATGGCTTATGTAGCACTCAAAATGATTGGGCCGGAACTTAAGTACAGAAAGAACTAGGGGCAACACACGTACTACCGCACCAGCTCCATCCCGCCTTAGCTAGTAGTTCAGCAACTCTTACAGCTGCCTTTCTAACTAAGTCCACAGGTACATTAGGTACTCCAGCAGCTACTATGAGCACCTCCCTAGTATCATCTCTAATCATGGTGTCTGTACTGTCTCTATGTGGATACACATGCATTACAGTACCTCTACTGTCAATGAAGATGGGTATGCTAGGTGGGAGGGTTTCAGGCTTACCTCCTATAGGTCTGAATACCTCACCACCCATACTTAAGGTAATTTTAAATGGAGGTACAGCCCTCCCTAAGTCATATAGACCTATAGAAACTAGCGTCTCTACTGAAGCAATGTTCCCAGCATCAACCACTACATTAATTCTTGGGAATGACCCCTTCAAAACCCTCCTAACTAAGGCCTCACTAGCGGGTCTAGTCTTTGTCGGGTCAATACCTATCCTCCAGTAAAAGTCTCTGTAAGCCCTAATAACTGGTTCATTCTTAAGGTCTTTCAGGCTGTGAGCTTTAGGTACTGTTTCTAGCAATCTCCTCACTTCAGTTTCAAATACATGCTTCTCTGATGATGAACTGCCTTTAAACCATGCGAGTGTAAATGCAATAAATATTCCTAGCATCTTAGCTGCGTCATCTACTCCGATAAGGCTGCTTAATTCGTTACATACTTTTTCGGGCTTCATGATCCTGCACCCTCCTCAATAGGTAGCTTGAGTTTAAGTGATGCTAATGTGAGTAAAGCGCCAAACACGCTGAGTCCTATAACTACTAGCCACGTACCTGTCACAGCCAGAGTGCTTATTATTAAGGTAACAGCAGGTCCTATTAACGCTGCTGAGTTAGATATTAAGCCTAATGCGTAGCCAGCCCGCGAGGCTATTTCCTCGGGGTAAGCTACTGTAGGTATGGACCAAAACGTGGGCCCCGTCCCCTGTACAGCAGCGACAACAAATAGGGATGTAAGGAAAATTACAGGATCCTTAGTAATCAGTGCTGCAGTTGCACCAACAACTGTTAGTACGTATTGAATTACCTGAGCAACCGCGATTCCCCTGAAAGTACCCCTACGTGTTGCTACTCCCTTACAGAGATGCCTAGCGAGTATACCTACAATGAATGACCATGCTATGTAGGAACTTTCAAGAGCTGTTGAGGCTACATAGCCCTTAATACCTAGCTGCTTCTCAGCTATAAAGTGTATTAGTGGTGCTAAAGTAAAGACTATCCAGAGTCCAGAGAAGAACGTAAAGCCCCACACCCAAGTAAATCTCCTTCTCCAAATACCTACGTCAGCTGTCTTAACTTCCCTCCTAACAGGTGGTAGAGCTTCATTAGGTACTAGCAAAACCCACAGTACCGCAATAACAATCATTAATACTCCGAAGATTAAGTATGTAGCTCTCCAGCCAGTAATCATAGCTAGGTATGGGCCTGCAGTAGAGCCTACTAACCCACCTATGAATATTCCTGACAGTATCGTACCGACAGCTAAGGTTCTAAAACCCGGGAAAAACTTACCTCCCTGATAAGAAAATATAGGGACAGATGACATGACGAGTCCCTGCATGAACCTAAGTGCAGCAACAATTAATGCATTAGGAATTAATGGTATGAGTAGTTGAGGAATGGTAGCACAAGAGCCAGCAAATAATACTGTTACTCTGGGGCGCTCCTCAAAGAACCTTGAGTGCCCTATTAGGAAAGCGAAGAAGATACCCATAGAGTACGCTATAGCAGCCCATTCAAGCTCAGTGCTACTAAATCCATAGTCAGTTCTAATCACGTCCTTAAGAGAGGAGAAAAGGGTGAGTGCTGAGAAATTAATAGCCATAAAGAGGAGATCTAATGCTAATACCTTAAACCTATAGGCACTGATTTCCCTAGCACTCACCGAGGGAACCCCCTAAACCACATCAAAGGTAGTAAATTTAAGCATTAGTGATGACCTAAATAAATTACTTGGAGCTACTTAAGTAAATAATTACTACCTCAGGTGGTGAGAATAGCCTTATTGGGAGTATGGAGGTGCCAATTCCTCTACTAACATACATGTATAGGTCATTAAATCTACAGCCTCCTTCATAGCAGACTTCACAGCCCTCAGGCAAGAAC
>CAYZJX010000053.1:0-8424 GCA_964479035.1 uncultured Desulfurococcaceae archaeon | reverse complement strand
TCATGATCCAGGAAGAATGGTGCCGTTGGCACACATAGAACTTGAGAATGGAATTGATTATTATATTCCTGCCGCTGAGGGTATGTATGTAGGTCAGGAAGTCTACGTAGGGCCTAATGCTCCAGTGTCTGTAGGAAATACGCTGCCGCTCAAGAACATACCTGAAGGTACAAAGGTTTACAATATAGAGCTGAGACCTGGTGATGGAGGTAAATTAGCTAGACAGGCAGGCAGCTATGCTATTATACTTGGAAGATCAGGGCGATACACAATTATACTGCTACCAAGCGGTAAGCAAAAGAGTATTCTTAGTGATGCTAGAGCGACTGTGGGCGTACCTGCAGGAGCAGGTAGAGCAGAAAAACCTTTACTGAAGGCAGGTGCTGCATACTATAAGTGGAGGGTGAAGTCAAGAAAATGGCCTAGAGTAAGAGGAGTAGCAATGAATGCTGTTTCTCACCCACATGGCGGAGGCCACCACCAGAGCGTGTCGTTCCCATCTACAGTGTCAAGAAATGCACCACCAGGCAGAAAAGTTGGTCACATTGCCGCTCGTAGATGTGGCAGGAAGAAAGGTGCCCGCTAAATATACCTTACATAGCCTATTTCTATTAAATTCAACTCACAATCAATCTGAAGGATAGAGCAATATAAGATGTAATTATCTTCATCATTCCTCAGAGCTTGCACCCTTGCTCATCGATGACTCTCACTTGCTAATACTTTATTGTAAAGTACATTAATAAATGACAGCTAGTTGATTATAATATTACCTTAAACCGTACAATATCTTTTAAGTATCTCCTTAATTATGTTCGTTGATGACGCTATGGGTTTATCCACACGTTTAGACAGTCTCAGTACTTTACATCTTATATTACGTCTTTCCAGTTCTTTAATCAAGTTCTCCTCATTCAGAGGCTGGTCGGGTCCGAGAATTATTATATCAGGCTTGATCTCTTCGATGGGTTTATAGATATTGAATTCGTCTCCGAGAGTTGCTTTATAAACATACTTTATTGACTCGATTATTCTTAATCTTGAAATCTGATCCAAGACGGGTTTTCTACCTTTAATTTTAAGTACATTATTATCCCTAGCAATAACTGCATATACAAGTCCATATTTTGATGCTTCTTTTAAGTAGTAGATGTGACCTGGATGAATTAAGTCAAAGGTACCTCCAACAAGAACTCTTCTTGGCTTACTTCTTTTCCACTCAAAATCTACGTAACCAAGTATCCTTAAGGAATCGAGTAGTCCTTCAGCATACGATATGCAGGCAAGTGCCGTTACATAGTCACCTGTTCCAAAGTAGTATTTGGAGTCACTTAAGTAGAGCTCCGCTAACTTAAGTATTTCCTTCTCCTTATCGGAACCTCTGAAAGTTTTCAAAGATTCTTCAACTGCCCTCTCGACCATGTCAATATACGTCTTAACTCTTACAGCTAGTTCTTCCTTACTTACATACTGCTCTACAGAATTCACTACGTATCACCTCAAGTGCTTCTTCCTCCATAAAATGAAGTTTAGGTGAGGTTAGTATTAAGGTGTGAGGGATATCACCAATATCACAATTTCTCAATACTTTTAATGGCAAGGGACATATGTTCGTTTTAGAGGAACCTAAGGATGCTATACCGATACCTAATCGCTCTGGTCTTATCACGCCTTCACACCTTATGGATTCTATCTTAAAGAGAATGTCAATGGCTTCTTTCACTTTCATTATTATTCCTTTCTCGGCGTCTAATTCTAAAAGCAGAATTGTGTGAAGATTTCTGCTGTCATTTTCCTTAATAACATTATATGGATACTCATAGAGTATGCCATCATGAGGGTAAGTTACGGTAGCTATTTTACCTATTTTATATACCATTAAGCCGGACATCGTTAATGCTGTTGGTATGATGCTAACACCAGGAATTATTTCAAAGCTGAATCCGTGCTTAACCGCATCAATAATTAGAGCTATATGTGTTGTTGCAACTAGCGGATCTCCCGGAACCAAAATTGCTACATCCCCTTTTTCAAGTTCTTTTATGACCACCTGAGAAAACTTCTCCTCAAGATCCTTCCTCGATAAAGGAATGAGCTCCCTACCAACTACTTTCTTTATTTCTTCTCCATTATCTGGCAATATACCCGTATATTTATCAATGAAAACCTTTCTGACGCTTTTCACTATCTTTAACGCTCGAAGGGTAATTAATTCGTGTGAAAGCCCTATACCTATCAAATATAACTTACCCATGCTATAACACCATATGTCTAGAAAATACTAGTTTGGTTCCTAGAATTTTCTTAGGCAAGTCGATGCCTTCGACTATCTTAATTACTTGATTTAAGAAATTTATTATCTCAGTCTCGATGTTAAAACCTTCTAATTTTCTAAAAACCGAAATACCATCCTTCTTCACCACCACCTCAGCACCTAAACTAAGAAGTTCATTATAAATCTTAGTCATAAAATCACGTGCTGGCAAATCGCTTGAGACCAGTACTTCGAGCTTAGTCCAAGTAATCAAGTCTTGCCCAGGTAGGTAGTACATTATAATATTGAACCCATGAATGTACCTTAAGTTCGAAACTTTAAAGTTGAGTATAATGTAATTGAGTCCCTCCGCATCAGCTTCAGCAAATGCTGCGAGCAAATCCTCTTGCCTTACGATGTTTCTCAGACTCTCAATGACATCACTTACCTTACCCATATACCCCCACCAAAACAGCCAAGCTATTACTTATAAGTAAGAATTTAATGATAAGTGCTACTGTTTGTTAAGTCTAGAAAAACTTAACTTCGGCAACATAATTATTGCTGGTAGCGGGGTATGGGCGAGAAAATGGATTTGAAGGAATGGTTAAGAAGAGCAGGTAGACTATCATTAATTAAAGTAGATGTAGAAAGCGAAGAAAAGATACTTGCAGACTTTATTAAAATAATAGAATTCTTTAATCAACTGCGTGAAGTAAATGTAGAAGGAGTAGAGCCTTTATTTATGAATCCTGCGAGTGGTTATGTAATTCGTGATGATGAACCTAGGAATTGCCTTAAAGTAGAGGAAGCTCTGCTAAATACTAAAGAAAAAGTTAGTGGTTACGTTAAGGGACCAAAAACTCTGTGAGGGATAATCATATGAAACTACCATTAACAATTAATGAACTCAAGGAACTCGTTCAACAAGAACCTGACTTCCTTCTAGAATACGTAGAAAGGACCTATGACATAATAAGTGATATTGAGCCAAGAGTAAGAGCCTTTATCACATTAAAGGCGAGAGAAAGAGTACTCAAGAATGCTGAAGCAATTATGAATAAAATAAAAAATAAAACTGCTGGACTTCTTGCCGGATGCCTGATAGCTGTTAAGGACAACATAGCTACAAAAGAATTGAGAACTACCTGTGCATCTAAGATGCTTCAGGATTTTATACCGCCATATAATGCCACCGTAATTGAAAGACTGCTTAGAGAAGATGCTATAATAATAGGTAAAACAAATATGGATGAATTTGCTATGGGCTCTACTACAGAGAATAGTGCTTTCTTTCCAACTAAGAACCCGTGGGATATCAGCAGAGTCCCTGGTGGGTCATCAGGTGGCAGCGCCGCCGCCACTGCGGCTCTAGAGGCAACTGCATCCTTAGGATCGGATACTGGGGGGTCAATACGGGCACCTGCGGCATATACAGCAACGGTTGGTTTAAAGCCATCATATGGTTTAGTCAGCAGATACGGCCTGATAGCATATGCAAATAGCCTTGAGCAAATAGGCCCTATATGTAGGTCAGTTAGCGACATTGCTATAATTCTTGATGTCATATCCGGATTTGATCCACGTGACTCGACTTGCGTCAGGAAGTGTCCACAGTACGGGTCCTACACTGGCTGTGTTGAAAAGCAGCCGGAAGGTAAAATCAGAGTAGCTATTATTAAAGAGATGGTTTCCGAAGGAGTAGAAGCGCCTGTTAAAACAGTCTTTAACTCAGTGCTTAGTAAGCTTGAATCAAATGATTTTTACGTAGAAGAGGTTTCCGTGCCTGAATTAAAATATGCTCTACCTACATATTACATTATTGCTACAGCTGAAGCAAGTTCGAACTTAGCTAGGTATGACGGCCTGAGATATGGCTACCATGTGCCAGTCGAAGGAAAATCATGGTATGATGTTTTTTCTGAAGTCCGTAGTATAGCTTTTGGCGAAGAAGTCAGGCGGAGAATTTTAGTTGGATCATTCGTCTTAAGTGCTGGCTATTATGACGAATACTACCTAAAGGCATCAAAGGTCAGAAGAATAATACGTGATAAACTCCTCAAAGTACTGGATATTTTCGATGTTATTGCATCACCAACAATGCCTATACTTCCACCAAAATTTGGTGAGCGAATAGCTGATCCACTAAAGCTTTATGCAATGGATGTTAATACTGTTCCGGCCAACTTAAGCGGCCTACCTGCTATTTCCTTGCCTGCAGGATTCATAGGTAGCTTGCCTGCGGGACTTCAGCTCATAGGATATATGTTCTCTGAATGTAAGTTACTAGCTATCTCGAAGTTCATTGAAGACTTACTTGGCATAGCACCAGCCATTCCTGAGGTGGTGAGATCCTATGTCTGAGGGTATCAAGATTAAAATAGGCCTGGAAATTCACGTACAAATAACCTCATTGAGAACAAAATTATTTTGTCCTTGTTCCTCTGACTACCGGGGTAAGCCTCCAAACAGTAATGTATGCCCGGTTTGCTTGGGGCTTCCTGGGGCACTACCTGTAGTTAATAAAGAGGCGGTTCGTGAAGCATTAAAGGTAGCATTAGCTTTGAACTCAAGAATAAGCAATATGCTGGTATTCACACGTAAGCACTACTTCTACCCGGATCTACCTAAGAACTACCAGATATCTCAATATGATGGTGTGGGTTCGTTGCCAATAGCTAAAGGTGGGTATATTAAAATTGAAGATGATTCTTTGAGCAAAGTTGTTAGAATTAGACGAATAAACATAGAAGAAGATCCTGGAAGAATTACCTATCCAACAGGATCTATGGTTACTAGTCCGTATACGTTAATAGATTACAATAGATCCGGAATAGCGTTATTAGAAATAGTTACTGAGCCAGACCTTGAATCACCTAGGGAAGCTCGAATATTTATCGATAAACTCACATCTATACTAGAACATTTAGGAGTTACAAACCCGGAGCTAGAGGGTGCAGTAAGAGTAGATGCTAATATTTCCATTGAGGGTGGCGAGAGAGTTGAGATAAAGAACATAGGTTCACCAAAAGAAGTTGAGAAAGCTCTCCAGTATGAAATAGCGAGACAGACAGCTATAGTTAAGTCGGGTGGTAAGGTTGCTCGAGAAACAAGACACTGGGACAAAAACAGGGGTGTTACCATTAGCAGCAGAGCAAAGGAACTCGAGGAGGACTATAGGTACTTCCCAGATCCGGATCTACCTCCAATCCCCATAACTAATGAACTTATAGATGAAGTTAGAAGATCCTTACCTGAGCTACCTAATGAGAGAATAAAAAGGTTCATGAGCGAGTATAAACTATCTAGGTACTTGGCACATGTAATAGTAATCAGAAGTAAAGTACTTGCTGACGCATTTGAATCAGCTGTGAGGAAATGCGGCAATGCAGATACTATAGCTTCAATATTAGTTAATGAGTTATTGAGGTGGGTGGATGAGTGCCATTTTACGATTGAGGAAGGATTAGCACGACTAACTGCTGAAAGACTTTGCAAGCTGGTGCAGTACCTTAAAGAAAGGAAACTTAGTTCTAAACTTGTTAAAGAATATGTTAGGAGAGTTGTAATTGAAGATATAGATCCTGACGAACTCATAACTAAGGGGTACGTAAGTATTATGGACTTCGGTTACCTCAGTAATATAGTAGATGAAGTCTTCAGGGAAAATCCGAAGGCTGTAGAAGATGCTAAGAAAAACCCGAAAGCTATTAATTATTTAGTTGGGCAAGTAATGAAGAAGACCAAAGGTAAGGCTGACCCACAAATAACTTATGAATTAATTGTTAGGAGGTTAAGGGAAAATGCCTCTTAGTTCACTAGATACCATAGTAAGGTATGTGACAGACATAACTAGGGACATAAATTATTTATTTAATAAACTTAGAGAGTATAAAGATTTACTTATTGACGAGTCACACAAGAAAGGTAAAGTTATTGTATTAGAACCTCCCTCACGATGCATTATTGTAGGTGATATACATGGCGATCTAATTACACTATCAAAAATTCTATCTCGTATCTCACTGAGAACGATGAAGTCTGGAGACACTATTGTAGTGTTTTTGGGAGATTACATCGATAGAGGGCCTAGTCAGCTAGAGGTATTGCTCACAGTCCTCGAGCTTAAGTTTAGATATCCTAACTTAGTTTATGCTTTAAGAGGCAACCATGAGCCTCCAAGATTCTTAATTCCATCACCTCATGATTTTCCTGAAGAGCTCATCATGAGATTCGGTTACAGTAAAGGCTTAGAATTATATAATCAATTTATAGAGTTATTTGATATCCTACCTCAAGCCTTAGTATTAGACAAGGAAATGCTAATGCTGCATGGCGGGTTACCCACCATAAACTACAGGAAGTCAAATAGTATTAAAGAATACCTGCTTGGAAGAAATGAAACCGAACAAAGCCTCATACTTACCGAGATACTATGGAATGACCCTATAGATCATAATATTGTATCATTACCGTCACCTAGAGGCGCAGGCTATTTATTCGGGGCTAAGGTCACCCATTGGGCACTCAATAGGTTCAAATTAAAAATGATTATAAGAGGGCATGAACCAGCTAATATGGGCTATAAATTAAATCACAACAAAAAAGTAATTACTATTTTTAGCAGGGTTGGTGCACCGTATTATAATGCAAGTGCTGCATATATGGACATAGACTTAACCCATAGGTATTGGTGGAAAGAGCCAGAAAAATACATAACAACCATACAAAGTAATACTTAGATAGTGTTTAAGCTTAGCAGTAGTAACAAGTATATTAGCTTAAAGACCCCTAAGTACTTTTTTAGGGTTGGTGGTAGCGTGAGTAATGACATACACCCTGCAAACGACGAAATTAGTCAATTAAGAGAATTGCTTACCATTAGATTCAGCAGTGAAGAATTAAAAGCACTCTCAGAAGCTCTATCTGACATGCATAATGAGGTTGTTGCCTATACCTTCATTGACGATGACTGTTTATTCTGTAATGAGGCCGTGAAACTAATGAATACTATTTCTAGGGCGAGTCCCCAACACAATAACGAGAAATTGCTTAAGCATGTAGTAATTCACAAATCCGGACATAGAGAACTATTCGAAAGACTAAATATCGAAAGAGTACCCACAATAATTCTACTTAATGGTGCCATACGATACATAGGTGTACCAGCTGGTGAAGAGATACGTGGCTTAGTTGAAACAATCATAAGAATTAGTACTGGTGAAACCGGACTGAGCAGGAACGTTATTAGGAAATTAGAAAGTATTGATTGCAATGTAAAAATAAGAGTTATTGTAACACCATTGTGCCCATACTGTCCCTATGCTGTACTTTTAGCTAATATGATCGCATTGGAGGACTTTAAAGCAGGTAGGAGAAACATAACTATTGAAATAGTAGAGGCCTTCGAAAATCCGGATATTGCTGATTCTTACGGTATCACAAACGTTCCAGCAATAATAATAAATGATAGCTTAGCCTATGTTGGCGTACCTTATGAAGATGAATTCGTAGAAATGATGCGCAGCACGTGTCGTAAACTATAAAAATTCATTTAAGCAGCGACTAATACTCACACCATTTACAGTCTCCTACAGTTCCTTCAGGTAGAGAGAACCTCGCTATCCTGTACTTTGTCCTTAAGCTTCTTGATGTTATTCTTGAACTACTTCTAACCATTTCATTACCTATACTGACTTCTTCTACACCTTCCTCAGACCCGCTTACAACATCCTTACTTACTTCCTCCTTCAGCATTCTTTTTGCCATTTTTATACCGAAGTGAATTACCTGCTTTGCCTTGCTCTTATCTCTATAAATTGTGATTCCTTTACATCCCAGCCTCCACGCAAGTAAGTAGACATTTTCAACATCCTTCACTGATGCTTCGTATCTCATATTAACGGTCTTACTCACGCCAGCATCAACCCATTGCTGCCATACAGCCTGGTGAAGGACATGCCATTTAGGCTCAACATCATGCGCTGTCCTGAATAGTCTCCTCAACGGCTTAGGAATGAATGGATTTTCTGCTATGGTTCCTTTCTCAGCTATAACCCTAATCACTTCAGGTTCGTCTAGACCGTAAGTTCTTAAGTACTCTAGAAACAGCTTGTTTACTTCAATAAATGTACCCACAGTTACCACTCTAGCGTATGCTAACGCGAAAA
>CAYZJX010000052.1:0-8524 GCA_964479035.1 uncultured Desulfurococcaceae archaeon | reverse complement strand
GGGTTTAGCTGTTGAGGTTAATGAAGAGAGCGTGTACGACATCATTAAGGAGGCTGACGTAGTTGTTGACGGACTCGATAATTGGGGTACTAGAATGGTAGTTAATAAGGCGTGTGTAGACTTAAATAAGCCCTTCGTTCATGCTGGAGTCCACGGAATGTATGGGCAGCTGACAGTCATATCCCCCCGCAAGTCACCTTGCCTACAGTGCATAGTGCCTGCCGCGGCAATTAAGCCTAGGTCAGGTACCTTCCCAGTACTCGGTACCACACCAGCTATACTAGCTACTATTCAGGCGCAGGAAACAATAAAGTTAATCACAGGGTATGGGAAGCCACTCATAGGTAAGTTGCTAATATTTGACGGAACTACAACAATATTTACATTAATAGATATTCACAGGAGAGATGACTGCCCTATATGTGGTGTGTCTCGGCAGCAGAAGCAGTAAAGTTAAATTGCGCTACATCCCTACCTAGGTCTGGAGGTAGCTGAAATGATTAAGGTTAGGGTCAAGTTCTTCGCTGTACTAACAGATGTTGTAGGTGCTAAGGAGCTCGCGGTCGAGATAAATAAAGAAAAGGCTACAGTTAAGGAAATATTGGAATATATTAGGAATAGGTACCCTAAATTCAAGGAAATAGAGAAGGACATACCTATACTAACACTCGTTAATGGTGTTAATGTACTTCTGGATGAAGAAGTCAAGAATGGAGATGAGGTATCACTGCTACCCCCAGTATCTGGCGGATGTTAGAGAATTAAGTAATGAAGGCTCCCTACTGACTGGGGATGAAATAATTTTAGCCTGAATAAGTCACTCGACATAGCCTCGAAAGTCTTATGTGATTTAATTCAAAGTAATTAGTGGAGTAGACGACCGAATGATGTAGGTAGGCGTCGCTGAGGAGTGATGACGGGACCTTGACTGATTTTCCTACATAATTATGAAGAGCGCTATAGATAGTACGAACATCGTTATCCAAGCGCCTACTGAGACCCTAAATATCTTCGAGCCGTCAAGCGGAGGTACTGGAAGTAAGTTAAAGAACGCTAGCCAAGCATTAACGCTACCAATAAATCTTACGTAAAAGTTCCATGGCATGCCCATGAAGTTACTTGCTATTAATGATGAGACAGCCACTGCTATATTAGCTAGCGGGCCTGCAGCAGCTATCTTGTACTCACGCCTAATGTAGGATAAATCGTACATTCCGTAAGACATTATGACCACGGCACCAGGTGCTGCAATAACAAATGGGCTACCGAATATCTTAGCTGTAATTAAGGACACTATAAGAGCTGCTGCTAAACCCATGTACCAGGCCCTGTACCTTGCAATCATTCCGTACTTAATCGCTAGATAGCGGTGTGCTAGTTCATGAAATACGAACCCTGTTGCTACAGCAATTAATGACACAGTAAAGCCAGTTAAACTCCCCCTAAGAATATAGCCTGCACCGAATGCAACACTCAGTATAAGCCACGAAATAATTAAGTCAATAGCCTCAGACCGCCTCGACACAAATTCCCGTCTTAAGTAAGTCCTTCTCCACCCCATGCCTTATACCCTCACCTAAGTACCTTAAGTACTTCAACCACCTTAATATCTCTTCTTAGAAATAAGTCTTGGTGCATATAATTGAATTGCTCAACAACCTATAAGTTACTTAATGTATGGGTTAAGTCCCCTGTACTTAGAAATGCTGACCTGCTCATAGCTTCAGCTTGTTTGCCTAATGTAAATAAAGATTTATTTGAGAAAATCTCTAAGGGTAAGGTCACCTTACTTGCATGTCCTGAAGAAGAAGGTCCTGCACATTACGGAAAAATAGCAACCATAATCAGGTCATCAAAGCCACGCACAATAACAGTAGTCACTATTGACGGCAGCCCCCACTGCTTTATGTTACACGCTAGCCTAAATATTGCCGAGTACATATTAGGTGCTAAGTTAAGTAAGAAGCATTACGTAGTAGTTGATGGTAAAGACTTAATTGAAGTATCAGATAATGCTGTAAGGTTAGCTAGATACTTATCACTTATTAATGATCTACTTAATAAGTACCCTGAGATTCTTAATGAATTAAGAAGGCATAGCTTAGAGTACTTGCTATTAAAGCAGAGATCAAGTACCTAGTAAAACATTCTGCCCCTCCCTCACCTGAAGCAGGTTTTTACAGTACAGCATATTGAAGTAGATATTGAAGTTTTTGATTATAAACCATATATTGAACTACTTGGTGGGTAGGATCGTGGTAGGTAAGCTGCCTCCGTCATTACTTAAGGAGTACATATTCAATAGGGTAGGGATGCGGGATCCTGCAGTAATTATTGGTCCCTCACTCGGTGAGGATTCTGCAGTAATTGACTTAGGTGACGGCAGGGTCTTAATTGCTCATGTGGATCCAATAACAGGTGCTGTTGAGTTTCTTGGCTGGCTGGCGGTGCATATAGCCAGCAACGATATTGCAGTAACTGGTGCTAGACCTCGGTGGCTTCTCGCAGTACTCTACCTGCCTGAAGGCTCAGGAACTGACTTAATTAATGAGCTAACAGCACAGATAGACTCAGCTGCTAAGGAAGTAGGTGCTATGATTGTGGGCGGGCACTCAGAATTTACTCCAGGTTTAGATAGGCCGCTCATCTCTATGACAGCTATCGGAATTACTGAGAAGAGTAAGTTTGTTAGGACAGGTGGGGCTAGGACCGGGGATGCAGTATTAATGACTAAGGTAGCTGCTGTAGAGGGAACCGCAATACTATCAACAGACTTCAAGGACATACTAGCTAGTAGGGGTGTTTCTGAAAATGTGCTTAAGCGCGGTAGTGAATTCATTAAATCTGTTAGTGTGATTAAGGAGGCTTTAGCGCTGGCTGAGGCAGGACTGGCGACATCAATGCATGACCCAACAGAAGGTGGCTTAATAGGTGGCTTAACTGAAATCGCGTATGCTTCAAAGAAGACCATAGAAGTTTGGGAGACTAAAGTGCCGGTTGCTGAGGAAACAAGGACTATATGTGAATCACTGGGCATTGATGTACTTAAGCTAATCAGCTCAGGTGTTCTAGTAGCTACAGTACCAGGAGATAGGATTGATGAGGCTGTAAAGCTTCTTGAATCTAAGGGAATTAAGGCTTCAGTCATAGGTAGAGTACGTGACTTCACAGGTAATTTAGTAGTACTGCACAGGAAGAACGGGTTTGTTGAGGAGTATAGTGATGTATTCGTTGAGGACGAATTAGTTAGGATGTGGGAGGAGTATAAGACCTAAACTTTGAGGTGTTACATATGAGTAGCAAGTACATGCTGTTCGCTCACTGCATCCCCAGCGGGGAGTGCCTTAAGTGCCCATTTAAGGGTAAGTCAGTAACCTACGGTCCCTTCAAGTCACGGAGGCGTGGCATGTCAGTAGGGATCAACCTCTACCCCGGCAAGAAGGTATGTAGCTTTAACTGTGTTTACTGCTTTAGAGGAAGCACTGCAGTAAAAACCCTAGAGCCTACTGTAGATACTTACAGAATAAGTGCTGAAGTACTTCGGAAAGCCCTCGAAGAAGCTCTTAGGAATGTAGGCGAGCTTGATGCAGTAGACTTCTCAGGTAGTGGCGAGCCGACGCTCCACCCTAAGTTCAGCGAATTTATTGATGTAGTTAGGGACTTCACTAAAGAATTAAATTTAGATGTCAGCGTAGGTGTATTCACTAACTCAACAACACTTGACAGAGAGGACGTAGTTAGAGCTTTAAGGAAGCTGGACTACGTTGAGGCTAAGCTTGATACCGTAATTGAGTGGAAGTTTAAGGTGATTAACAGGCCTTACAAAACCTTGAGAATAAGCGATATTGTTAATAACTTAGTACGCTTCAGAAAAGCATTTAGTGGCACACTATCTATTCAGGTAATGCTGCTTAGGTACCTAAGAGTAAGTAATTATTCTGTGCGTGATGCTGAACTGCTTGCTAATGCGCTGTCTAAGATTAAGCCTGACGTTGTCCACATCTACACAGTCTATAGGCTACCTAGATTAAGCAAAGTGTCTAGGGCTGACGGGGAAAGCATGATTAAGTACGCTAAGGTATTAGAGAAGAAAGGCTTAAATGTTGAGGTATTCACACACTAGCTCATATCAGCTAGTACCGAGGCGTCTTCTATGAGTGCAGGCGTTAATGTACTGGAGCCTGTCCCTAAGGAAAAGAGGATTTACAGGGGCATTGACGTATTCTTAATTTGGGCTGGAGGAAACACCTGCTTAGCAACAATATTTACTGGTGGGCTAATAGCTCCTGAATTAGGAATGCTTAATTCAATATTAGTAATACTCCTTGCTGCTACAGTAGGTGGTTTCCTGCTTGGGTTAGTAGCTATCATAGGTGCTAGGAAAGGCCTTCCTACTATGGTGCTGGCGCGTAAGGTAGTGGGTACTAGGGCCTCATATGCCGCATCACTACTCAATGCGCTTCAGCTCATTGGGTGGGCCTCCATATTGCTCTATGTCAGTGCTGAAGCCATAGCTGTAGCATGTAGGAGTCTAGGGCTTACTGGCTTTCTAGCTGACCCAGTACTCTGGGTAATAGTCATAGGTGTTATTGAAGCAGCCTACACAGCTATAGGACCTGAGAAGTGGGTTTGGTGCCAGAGAATAGCTGTCACTACCTTACTAATAGTTTTAATATATGAGACGTACGCACTCATAAGCTACTGCTTAAGTACACCGGCAGCACTAGCTGAGCCTCAGGGAGTGTCCAGCAGTGCGTTATTATGGGGCTTCGACATGGTACTAGCTACAGCTGTCTCATGGGCTCCGCTAGTAGCTGACTATGCTAGATTCTCACTAGGTGAGGGAGGAGCAATGCTAGGTACTTGGTGGGGGTATGGAGTAACAAGTTATATACTGTATTCAATTGGTGCTTTAGCAGCGCTAGCTACTGGCGCCTACTTAGGTGACCCAACTCAAGTACTGCTTAAGTTAGGGTTGAGCACCGCGCTGCTGTTCTTTGTGAGCGTCAGTGCAGTAACTACAAACTTACTGAACATATATTCAGCTGTAGTGTCAACCATGAACGTGTTCCCGAAACTCAAGTACATCCCCTTAGTGTGCCTGTACGGCGGCTTAACGACTGCACTAGCCGTAGTTCCTGTGCTGATACTTAACTTCGAGTTCTTCCTAATCTACATAGGAGTAGTCTTCGTACCACTAACTACCACCTTAATAATGCACTACCTAATACTTGGCGGCAGGCCATCGCACACTATAGGGCTGGTGAGCTGGGTCGTAGGTGCTGCAGCAGGACTGCTAACCTCAGTAATCCACGGTTATGCAGCAACAATAACTTCACTTGCTGTTACAGCTGCACTCTACGCAGTGCTAGCAGCTATTTTTAGGAAATAATTAAGTAATACATGACCCCAGTACCGAGCCCTTAATAATTCCTTTATTTACTGCCTCTTTACACGCTCTCCTTAATTCACTAGCTCTCTCCTCAGGAACACCATCATATGTGAAGTCCCATGTGCCTAACTCAATACCTGCTGCATACTTTAATTTATTCTCCGCTTCTAAAACAGGATAGAACTCCACGTGAAGGTGGAAATACTCGTAACTACCCTTAATGGGTGCTTGGTAAATAAACATTACATAAGGCATTGATTTATTGAATAGTGTGTTAAGCACGCCAGTTACTGCTCTCAGTACGTCAGCTAGTAGATCTACTTCACTACTGCTTAATTCTGTAAGGAGACCTACATGTCGGAGAGGGTATACGTGGATTTCGTAGGGCCAGTTAGCGTAGAAGGGAAGAAATGCAGCATAACTATTATTTCTATAGATAACTCTAGAACCCCCACTTAATTCTTCATGCAGTACTCTACAGAAGAGGCACTCCCTACTCCTCATGTAGTAAGCCCTGGCGTTCTCAAGCTTAATCCTAACCTTGAGTGGTACGTGAGGAAGTGCGTAAACTTGATTGTGTGGGTGACTCAAGCTAACACCTACTTCCTCGCCCTTATTTCTGAATACTGCTACGTAATTGACCTTACTGGTAGCAGCTAGCTCCTTGGTAAGCCTCACCCAGGTTTCAACAATAGCACGCATTTCCTCATGACTTAATTCGCATAAATCACTTATGCCGTGCTCCGGCGTCTCCACAACCACATAACATGCTCCTAATGCAGGAGACTTTTTAAAGAAGTCACTGCTTGGTGATGCAGGCGTTACATTGAAAGTAAGTACAGGGTATTTATTGGGTATAACAGCTACATTACCCTTAAACACGACCTCATCACTACTGGGGCAGAAAGGACATGTGCTTAGAGGCCTCCAGGGCCTTGTAACCCTCACACTAGAAACCATGACCCACTGCCCTAGCAGTGGATTATACCTTAACTCCCTAACAACCACTAGAAGACACCAAATAGTACTTCTATTAAACATGGTTATTACATTAACTCATGCGTCGCCAATACGCTCTACTGCCTTGACACCGTCAGATGCCTCAACAATAAAGTACTTGGGGCTCCATGGAAACTCCTTAACATAACTACTTAAGACTCCCTCAGCTATGAATTCAACCTCATCCTTACTAGCCAATATTATGACTGATCCGCCAAAGCCCGCGCCAGTTAATCTCGCACCATAAGCACCTAACCTGACTGCCTCACGTACAATAAAGTCCAGCTCAGGGCAACTCACTCCGTAATTAGTAGCTAAGTCCCTATGCGCCTCAACTAGTACAGCCCCAACAGCTTCCATGTCACCTAACTTAAGGAGATCCCTAACCTTAATGGCTCTCTCATTCTCCCTCACAATGTAAGATAGGTAGCGCTTATGCTTCATAGGTAGCTTAGCTAGATCAATACTATCTAAGTACTTTGACGACCTCACCCCAAGCATTCTCAGCCCCTCCTCAACAGCCGACCTGCGCTCTCTGTATGCTGTCTTACCTATTTCTCTCTTAATGCCAGTGTAGAATACTGCTATTGCTGTATCTCCCGATATTGGCACGTACTCATACCTCAATGTCTCAGTATCAAGGAATATTACATGTCCCCTCCTACCCATTGAAGATGAGAACTGATCTAGGATTCCGCAGGGAATACCAACAAATTCGTTCTCGGCCTCCTTAGCTATTAGAGCCATCTCAATCCTGCTGAGACCCAGTGAGTAAACTTGGTTGAGGAAGTAAAGTACAGCTAGTTCTAAGCTGGCAGACGAACCTAATCCAGCACCTATAGGTAAGTTACCGCTCACTATACCCTCGAGACCGCCTGCCTTGATCCCTCTCTTACCTAATGCATAGTAGATGCCCTTAACATAGTCACCCCAGCCACCAGTTCTTGCTAGGGTACTTAGGTCGAACTCAGCTACCTCCTTAAGCACCTTGCTCTCTAGCTTGACTACCTCGCTTGCTGCTCCCTCAAGTATTGTATATAAGTTGACTGCCGCAGGCATCACATAGCCTAGCGCGTAATCAGTGTGCTCACCAATAATATTAACCCTTCCCGGAGACTTAACTACGAGTTTCTTCAAACACATACCTCCCTAAGATTTAGTTATCTACTAAGCGAAGAGCGCCATATATATTGAAGCAAGGATGGCTGTCGTTATTACACCAGCTACGTTAGGCCCCATAGCGAATGTTATTAAGTAGTTCCTCGGGTTGTACTTAGTTGCTACTTTATGGCTTATCTTCGCTGTAGTAGGCACACATGAAACACCTGCAGGACCTAATAGCGGGTTTAACCTACCCCTGCTGATGTAGTAAGCTATGATGCCGCCTATCGACCCCCCTATGCTTGAGAGAGTGAGTGCTATGATCCCTAGTGCGAGCACCTTAAGTACCAGCACATTAAAGAGTGTTTGTGGTGTTATTAATGTCCCGAGAACTAGGGCTAGTATAAATGTTGAGAAGTCAAGTACTACTTCGTCAAGCAGCCTTACGTACCTGTTCACCCTCGCCTCCCTGACTATTACACCTAGGAAGAACGAGAGTATTAGCGGTGATGCTGTCGGGAATAGTGCACTCAGTACAGCAGCAATAACCACTGAAAACACTATCTTTTCCTTAGGAGAGATCTTCGGGAGACCCCTAATATCCATTGGTGTAGCTAGTAGCTTCTTAGGTATTGTTAGTTCATCTAACTTTTCTTGAAACATGTAGAGTATACTGAGGTACAGGTACCCCACAACATTAATTGCTACAAATAAGTTGAGTTCCCTAGGCAGGTCAAGCAATTTAGCTGAAGCGAAAAGAACTATGGGTCCGTCAGCACCACCAATTAATGCTATGGATGCCGCCTGCTTAGGTGTGAACCCAAAGAATGCCGCAGCTATGGGGAGGGTGAGTATCGTGCCTAGTTCAGCAAAGGCAGCTAAAATAAAGCTGACGTAAGGTCTAGCCATCAGGAAGGTTATGTCGGTCAGTGACCCAATGCCGAAGAAGACAAGACATGCAATTAAGCCATTAGAGAACATGAGGGTGTAGAAGGGCTGAAGCCAGTAGTACCAGATTGCTGACCAGTCAGT
>CAYZJX010000051.1:0-8539 GCA_964479035.1 uncultured Desulfurococcaceae archaeon | reverse complement strand
TAATTCTTTACAGAAAGTTAATAAATCTTTACATTTTGTAAAGAAATTATGACATCAAGCCACGTAGTTTACGCAGTCATCTCTTGTTTTTCACGCTTAATGACTATTTTAACCCCTTCCTTAACGTGCAGGTCGAGCTGCGGGAACGGTATCTCAACGCCTACTTCATCGAATGCCTTCTTAATTAATTCTAGGAGCTCCTTCCTTATCCTGAGCCAGAGCGGTGCAGGCACCCAGCACCTGACCGCAAGGACTATTGCGGAGTCACCAAAGTCATCAACGAATACGTCAGGAGGTGGGTTGATGAGTACTAGTGGGTGGTCGTTGAATACTCTGAGGATAGCTTCTTTAGCCTTACCTATGTCTGAGGAGTAAGATATCCCGATCTTGAACTCGATCCTCCTGGCTACTGAAGCTGTGTAGTTCGTTATTAAGGTGCTGAATAGTTTGTCATTAGGTATTCTCACTATATTGCCGTCCCATGTCTTGATCTTTGTTGAAAATATCGATATATCTATGACGTGACCACTTATGTTCTCTACCTGGACAGGGTCCCCTAACTTAAGGGGTCTGTCTATGTGTAGGAATATACCGCTGAGTGCGTTAGCTACTACAGTCTGTGCTGCAAAGCCAACTACTATACCCATGACCCCTCCTGCGACTAATAGTCCGGTGAGGTCTATGCCTAAGGGGCTTAAGGCAGCTGTAACACCTACAGCTATTATACCGTAAAAAACTACCCGCTCAATAGGTACGTAAATATGTCTAGGGAGCTTGGCACTGATGAGCCTCCTCAGCAGTAACCTGATCCCTAGCGCAACCATAATAGTAAGCGCTATGGCAGCTGCTACCCCAAGAAACTTAAGTAGGTCTACGTAGTTCCATGGGAAGATAGCGTCCACTACTTCGTTAAGTATGGCATTTATTGATGTTGTTGTATTTACTTCACTCACAGCTACCACCCCCATAGCAAAGTAGATATATCTGAGTACCTGTAGAACTTACCGGCATTACTTAAGTTGACGTCTATTGCTGTTGTGTCTGGTACTGGTGCTTCAGGTAGAAGCTCTACTTTAGCTCCTCTATTTATTGTAATGTGGACTATGTTATAGTATACTTTATCCTTACTGACGTAAATCCTCACATTATTAAGTGGAATGACTATGTTGTCTATTAACATGGTGCTGTGGGCTCTGATACTTATTTTAACTAGTGCCTCTAAGCCTTTAGAAGGACGTCTGAAGTATGTGCTCGTCATAAAGTACCTGCATATTCTACCACCTATTATTTCACCGAAGAGTGTGTGCTTTACCTTAAATGGAGTCAAATATGTTAGAACTGCATCATCAGCAAGTACAGCAAGCTCATAAGGTGCCCTGACCCAGAAGTTCATGTTTTTATTAATTAGTATGGGCTCTTCAAACTGAAGAAGCAGGTACTCAGTAATTCTTAGTGGAACATTAAGGGGCGGTATTGGCTTGAGGACCACCTCAGACTCCTTACTGACTATGTATGATGACTTCTGGTACCTGTCCTTAACATAAACCCTATCTGAATCCCTAACTACTTCAGCCTCACCAATACTCACTCTATCTCCTACACGAACCTCTATCATAGAGCCACCAACCTGTTGTAGTTCTGAGGATTAGATTACTTAAGAAGGTTTTGACTACGTACTATGTGGTAGAGTAAATGCGCTGCAAGGAAGTAATTCAAGCTCAAGTCCTCGTAGTTGATGAAGGTGGAGAAAGTAGTGTAATTAGCACTGAGGTCTATTACCACAAGGCAGGTAGGTGCAGAGCTAAGTACAATCACTTAGACATAGTTGTACCTTCATCAAGTAAGTATGCTGACTTACTTCAGAGAGGTACTTATAAGGCCGTAGTTATAGGTAATAAGTTAGTTATTAACTTAAGCAAGCTAGTGGGCGGGTACAAGCTAATTATAGTGCTGAAGAGGAGTACATTTAGTAGTAATATAAGGTACTTGACGAGGTTACGTAGGTCGCTGAAGAACTCAAATATTAAGCTAGTGGTTAGGTTGCCAAAGAATGTGGAGGTGGTTCATTCAGGTAGCTAGGGAGGCAAACCCTTAGAAAGCCTGAGAATCTTTAAGTATGAAGTCATGAGCTTACGCTTATTCATGCTCTCTAATTCCTGCACCCTCAGTGCTGTAGCTAGAACAGATAGCTTCATAACCTCCTTAAATAATCTCGACTCATGCGAAATGACTCCTAGAGCTAGAGCGTAGGAAGCAGCAGCAAGTGTGTGCTTGCAGATAACGTACTTAGTGAATACAGGTGTTGGGACGTCAACACGCTTGAAGCCATACCTCCTCAGTTCCTCCAAGAATATCTTGTCAGCTTTACTAGCAGTTATTAATGCGTCCGTACACGTACACTTAAGTCCATATGGCCCGACGTGCGTGATGTGGTATGCTTTCTCAGCAGGAACCCCAATAGGGAGCTCTATAATAGAGCCATTAAGACTCCTCACCCTAATTAACCTCTCAGGTCCTTCCTCAAGTACTTTAGAGGAAGCAAAGATTACGGTAACTCCTGACTCCTTAATAATAATTGAGAGAACCCTAACTGAGGACCTACGAATAATTTCTGAAGCCCCCATGAACCTAGTCTTCAAAAAATCAGCTACTAACCTACCATAGTACCTCCTAGCATACCAAAGCAAATACCTCCGAAGCCTCAGCAAGCTCCTCCTCCACTCAGGAGCCCCAACAACCCTCTTGCTCGTAGCTCACACCCTCACTTCCTATGAAGCTTCAGAACTAATAAGCAGGTAATACCTAAACTAATAGAATTATCTTATTCCTACCATGGGAATCTCATGAGGCTCAGTAATACCTTACCGACACATACTTAGAATTCAGTAATTTGAAATCTTGAATTACTGAAGTATGAGAAATAAAATTAACGTATTCTATATTTCCTACGTACTCGCTCCCTTCAAATAAATCCCTGCTGACATATGCTGCTGTATTATTCCAACCTAGATTCCCGTCCTTGACGGTATTGGAGGTTCAACTGCTGCTAAGATTTAATAGCATATAACGTACTAAGTATGCATGGAGGTTCTAACTCGTGACTTCAAGGACTTCTGATGAAGTACTTAAATCTAGGCTAGTGAAGCTTCAGGAGCTACTCAGGAGTAAGGGTATTGATGCCGTAATGCTTAGGACCTTATCAAGCTTCATATACTTTACGGGTACTAAGTGGCTAAGACCAGCTCTCCTAATACCTGCTGAGGGTGAGCCCGTAGCGTTTGTCGCTCGAGGTGAAGAGGATTTCTTTATGGAGAGGACTTGGATTAGGAACGTAGTTACTTACTCCGAAGGTGGTGAATTAATGGCTAAGGTATCAGGGATGATAAGAAAGGCAGGCTATAAGAAGGTTGGCCTCGAGTTCGGTATTGAGCGTGATGCATACATACTCTTCTATGAGATGTTCAAGAAGTTGAATCCCCACGTAGAGGTTGTTGATGTTAGTCAGTTGACCTACCAGCTGAGAATGATTAAAGACGAGTACGAGTTAAAAGCTATTAGGGAAGCAGGTAGGGTAGCTTCCAAGGTAATGGAGCACGTGCTGTCCATAATAAAGCCAGGAATGTCTGAAACTGAAATAGCTGCTGAAGCGTATTACAGACTCTACAGGAGTGGCTGTGAGGAGCCTCACGTGCACGTGAATGTCGGGCCCTCCCCTAGAGTGCACTCAGAGCCCTTCAGGGACATTAAGGTTAGGAATAATGTTTTTGTTACAGTCGTTATTGCAGCAGATTACAACAGGTACTATGCTAATATGACAAGAACTATCTACATAGGAAAGGCTAGTGGTATAGCTGAGAAGGCCGTAACTTGCATGAACGATGTATATGAGCTAGCATTAAAATTAACCAGAGCTGGCACGAGATTTATTGACGTAATGAAGGAACTGGATAAGATTTATGCTAAGTACGGACTGCTAGAATATAGAGTAGTTGGATATGCTCATGGAGTAGGGTTACAGGTCGAGGAGCCACCAATAACTACGATAATACCGAGGGATAGGGCGGTAGAGGTTAAGCCAGGAATGACTTTAGCCTTTGTACACGCGCCAATACTACTGAAAGGATTAGGGCAGGTGAAGACAGAAGATACATTTATTGTCAGGGAAGAAGGTGAGTTAGAGAGAGTTACTACTTAATTACATTATATTGATTCATAAAACAAAATTCTAGTTTTCCCGCACAGAAGCTATTGACCCCCTTACGTCATTTATCTTGGTGAAGTAAATGTTTAACGAAGCTATTGAACTAATTAAGCATAGCAGGTACGTAATAGCGTTTACAGGTGCTGGCGTTTCGGCCGAGAGCGGTATACCCACATTTAGGGGCCCTAATGGCCTCTGGCGAAGGTTTAGGGCTGAAGATTTAGCGACTCCAGAAGCATTTGCTAGGAACCCTACTCTAGTTTGGGAGTGGTATAAGTGGAGAATGAAGGTAATAAGTAGGGCGAAGCCTAATGCAGCACACTTAGCACTAGCTAAGATGGAGGCAGCTGGTATTTTAAGAGCAGTAATAACCCAGAACGTTGATGGCCTACACACTTCAGCCGGTTCAAGAAATGTTATTGAACTACATGGTAATATATGGAGAATTAAGTGCAGCAATTCTATATGTAACTTCAAATCAATGCTTAGTGAGCCACCGGAGGAAATACCACCTAAGTGCCCTAGGTGTGGCTCACTTCTAAGGCCGGATGTAGTCTGGTTTGGTGAGCCACTTCCACCGGAAGCTTGGGAAAAAGCAGTTACTGAGGCGAGCCGCGCTGACCTAGTAATTGTTATTGGTACAAGTGGTGCTGTAATGCCTGCAGCCCTAATACCTACTATTACTAAGGATAAGGGAGGTAAGATAATAGAAATAAACATTGGTGGTTCAGCAATAACTCCAATAGCTGATGTATTTATCAAGTGCAGGGCCAGTGAGGCACTTCCTAAAATAACTGAAGGTCTAGGACTGTAGCGCAAGAATTAAGACTTAAGTTACTCAATACATACATGGGGGAATTATTGGTTCGTAAATTGGTTTTAGTTGCTGTAGTTATTATGATCATCTTAGTTGCTGCCGTAGCAGCTTACTTAATGTACTACGCTGGTGGGAGGGCCCCATCAAATGTAGATGACTTAATATCTAAGGTTAGCAGGACATTTATTTTATTAAGTACAGCATTCGAGAATGAGGAGAAGATTCCACGTAAATACACCTGCGATGGTGAGGACTTATCACCTCCCCTCACATGGTCTGGTGCTCCGCCCGGAACCCAGTCCTACGCACTCATAGTATATGACCCAGACGCCCCTAAGGGTATATTTTACCATTGGCTTCTATACAACATACCGCCAGATTTAACCAGCCTACCTGAGGGTGTGCCTAAAGGTGGTGAAACACCCTACGGGCTTCAAGGCATTAATGACTTTGGTGCTTTAGGTTATGGGGGTCCTTGCCCACCGCCAGGAAGCACACATCACTACGTCTTTATATTACTAGCTCTAGATACTAAATTAGGTATTGGGGCTGGAGCAGCCATAAGCGATCTCCTAAAGGCTCTCGATGGTCATGTACTAGCTTATGCAAAACTAGTAGGTATTTACAGCAGGTAAACACTAAATAATTACTATTGCTTTTTAGCGAACTCGTCTAGACCAACTACTGTACGGGTCTCTTCATTTCCTGACTTACTATAGTCTAGCCCGATTCCGCACTTAATATTGTATCTCCTACATACGTCAGTAATTACTTTAAATAATTTTCTCCACTTATACCTCAGGGCCTTCCTAGCTGCCTGATGAAGAGGGTGGTCATGCGTTAACATGAAGTTCTTGACTCTCAGCTTATCATAGTAAAGTTCCGAATTAGTGCTTGCAGCAACCTCAACTACCTCTCTAATAGTGTTGAGGTCGTCTGTAAATCCAGGTACTATAGGTCCTAGGAAGACCCAAGTGCTAATACCTAGTCTACTTAATTCATCAAGAACCATAGCTCTTCTTGATGGAGGAGGTGCGTTAGGCTCTAGTAATTTAGCTATGCTCTCATTCATAGTAGTTATTGTGACTCCAACATCAACTCTGCTCCTGTACTTACTGAGAAGTTCCTTATCTCTTAAAATAAGGTCTGACTTAGTTTGAATACTGATACTAAAGCCACTGCTCAGCAGTACCTTAAGTGAGGACTTAGTTAATTCATACTCAAGCTCTATAGGCTGGTAAGCATCAGTTATAGTACCGACACCAACGACTCCTAATTTCTTACGCTTCACCTCACGCCTCAGTAAGTTAACTGCATTCTCCTTAATACACACTACTTCACCCCAATACCTTGCTACTTCCTTATCCCTAGTATAGTCTCTCCCATAACAGTACACGCATCCGTGTAAGCAACCAACATATGGGTTGAAGGCCCAGTCAATATCGGGCAGTCCGCTGGGTGTTAGTACCTCCTTAACCCTAATGATCTTAACTTTCAATAAGTCCCACCGCTCCTTACGTAGTCCATTAGCGACTTAGTACCTACCAAGTACTTAGTGAGTCTTGACTTAGTTAGCCAGGTCCTAGACCCTAAATCCGTGTACTTATTAATCAGCTCAACTACCTCCTCAAATGTACCTACCTTAGCTACTGGGCCAGCTCTATACATAGCCCTTAAGTTCTCCCTAACAAACCAAACACCAATAGGTATGTTGAATCCTGGGTAAATCTCCCTTAAAACAACAGCAGTTGCCTGCCTACCCACTGAGAGCAGGTGCTCTGCTGTAGCTAGTCTAGCAGCATAGTAGCAGCCGCCGATCGACGCATACGTGTACCTCCCCTTAAATCCCTCATAGTCACCCTCAATACTTACTTCACCCCCTCCGGGATTCCATGTCGAATTTGGGTACCATGCCTCCATCCACTCAAAGCTCCAGTGCCTTGGAATGAGTACGGCGAGAAATAAGTTCTTGGCGTGTCTCCTCACGTATACCCGGTACTCATTAATTACTGGGAGGTCCTTTACTTTCTTAACCAGGTACTTAGATATAGTGTCATCAACAGCTGTTATAGACCACCTGGTGGGCACTAATCTCCTGTTACGTCCCCTACCTAGTGCTCCAACACTTAACATCCTCTGAATATGAGTTACTGGTACACCGTGCTTGTATAACTTTATTATTGCGCTAGTAGCTCTCAGGTCTACGTCATCATATACTGACTCAATAACTTTAGCTGAAACGCCACTTCCGACAACCCTGAAGTTCTTAAGTGGTGCTGTAGGTCCTTGGGGAGCCTCATACTCACTCAACCTAATAGTTGGTTTCGGGGGCTTGAGAAGCTCTACCTCAACTTCAACAGGCTTTACAGAGAGCACTAGCTCATGCAGTAACTCAACAAGCCTTGAACTACCCACATTACTTACCTTAACCCTCTGCTTAGCAGTTACTAAGCTTAATCTATAATCAAGAATCTTCTCAATTGGCAGTATAAGCCACTTCTCAGGAAGGTCATATATGGAGGTATCACCTACTACAGGGGGTGCCGATGGGCCAGCTAGTACTTCAGGGTACCCAAACCTACCCACAAATACAGATGGGGGACTAGAACCAAAGAACTCTTTTCTACCTGAGATTCTCCTCACCTTAACTGAGGCCATAGCCTTAGCTATGATTGGACAATATGCGTAGCCGCACAGGCCCTTAGCACCTCTACAGAGTATACATAGACCGGGGTCAAAGCTCTGCATTACTACCTAACCCTTACCTCAAGCACCACCGTTTATGGAGGTGAATCAATACTTATAAAATAAGGTGTCCTAGAACCTTAGGTAACGGACTTAGGTAAGGAATTACTGTGTAAAGCGGTGTATCTATAGCCTCCAGTAAACACTAAGTATTTTCCTCAACTTCATAATTAGGTCGTGGACCTTACTACTGAATGCGTCAGGCACTTCATCATCGGTAACTAAAGGCTCTATACCCATGAGTGCTGCTATAGCATTTGGCACACCCTTAATTAGGCCGTCACGGTATCCTCCCTCGAGCACAGCTACTAGCTTTCCGCTGCAGTATTTGTCAGCTAGCCGCACGATTCTAGAAAACATCTCATAGTACCCCCTAGCAGTTACGGTAAGCCCAGCTAACTGATCTGAATAATGTGCGTCAAACCCCGCTGAAACCAGCATGTAATCTGGCTTAAACTCGCTTATCAACGGCTCAATAACTTCCCTGAAGAGTACTGAGTAGGTAACATCACCTGCACCATATTCTAGAGGGATATTGATTTTAGTCCCAGCAGCTTCATCACTACCGACATCACTTATTGATCCAGTGCCCGGGTATATGCCCTCCTGATGCACATCAATGTGAAGAATTTTGGGGTCATTCCAGAATATTTCTTGAGTTCCATTACCGTGATGTACATCAATGTCAAGTATAGTTACCTTCTTGAAACCCCTACTGAGGAGGTACTTAGCACCTATAGCTACATTATTAAAAATACAGAACCCGAGTGTTGGGG
>CAYZJX010000050.1:0-8626 GCA_964479035.1 uncultured Desulfurococcaceae archaeon | reverse complement strand
GTAATCTTCAGGACTGGGCTAATGGATATGGGGCAAGGGTCTGTCTGGGGATTAGTGCTGATTGCAGCAGAAGTACTTGGTGTGCCGCCCAAGTTCTTTAAGGTGGAGTACCCCGACACATCTGCAGTACCGGACTCCGGCCCTACTGTGGCTTCTAGAACTACAGTTATGGGTGGTGCGGCAACACTTGATGCAGCATATAGGTTGAGGAAGAAGCTCAATAAGGTAGCCTCTAGAATACTTAAGTGCCCCCCAGATAGTATAGTAATTAATGCTCCTAATGTCTACTGCAGAGACGATCCGTCAAAGAAAATTACATGGAGTGAGCTAATTGAACAGAGCCTCTGGCTAGGCGTACCTCTACAAGAGTTTGGGTTCTACAGAGCCCCACAAGCTGAGTGGGATGAGGAGACAGGTCACGGAGCTCCGTACATGACCTATACATTCTGCGCGGTCATAGCTGAGGTGTCTGTTGACTTAGAGACAGGCGGTATTAGGGTTGACAGAATAGTTACAGCATACGACATAGGCAAGGTGATTAATAGGACCGGAGCAGAGCTTCAGGCTGAGGGCGGCGCTATACAAGGATTAGGATATGCCCTTATGGAGGAGGTGATTCATGACGAACACTGCAGAGTTAGAAACGCAAACCTCTCTACATACTACATACCGACATTAAAGGACGCCCCAAACGAGGTAGTGTGCATCTGGGTAGAGTCAAATTATAGGAGAGGTCCTTTTGGAGCTAAAGGACTCGGTGAGCCATCAATAAATGCTATAGCGCCAGCAATAGTTAATGCAGTATGTCACGCCACAGGTTTAAGGTTTAATAGCATACCCTTAACACCCGAGAAAGTATACTTAACACTAAAGAAGATAGGGATGGCAGGACATTAAAGAAGTAGAGCATATGGGCAGGAAATTAAGCACTACCATAATGTAGATCACACATATCACAATTAATACTGACTTCTTTAGCAAGTAAGAGTAAATTAAAGAGTAAGCAATTTCATATGGGTACGTACGCCGTAGGTTTAGGGTAGGAGCCTACAATTATGCTAGCGATTACTTGGAGAGTTACTTCAGATACCCACGTAATACATTGTTGCAGAGAAAAAGAATAAAAGAGAGTAAATACTTAACAAGTAAAGTAGATATAATGCTTCTCCTCGCGGCTACTATTTCGTTTCTAAATTTTAAAATTACTTAAAGCCCTGCCTACATATTCTTACTAAATCCTTTTTGCCAATTTTAAGGAGATTCTGTGCTGAACCCTGATTAATAGCGAGCTCAGCAAATCCAAAACTGTTTTTGTATAAAATTAGAGTATTCTTGGGTATGTCAGAAAATGATTTTGCAACTGATGCCTTAGCTGCCGTACCTCCAGCAAATACTCTTACGTCATCACTCAACTTTATGTGTAATTCTTCAGCCAGGTTCCTGAAGTACTCAGACAATATTATATTGCCGTACTTATCTGCGTGCTGAACCCTTAATTCTGTGCAGCCTACGGAATTCTCACTATTTTGGTGACCTAACCTCATATCTAACTTCGTGACCTCAGCAGGATCCATGGGACTTCCTAAAGAATTTAGTGAAACACCGCAAACTAGCCATGCTGCTGCAGGCGCAAATATATCTCTGCCATGAAACGTTTCTAATGCTTTCTTCTTGAAGTATGCAATACTATCTAGTGCAATTACTTGCTCGATGCTGTCATCATCTGCTGCGGCAGCCAAGACCCCATTATTAGGGCCTATGAAGAAGTAGTTTTTAGTTACTATAAGTATAGGCTTCTCAGAAACACCAACACCAGGCACGACGACAACAAACACCGTTCCCGGAGGGAAGTAGCTGTAAGTAAGTAGTAGCGTAAAGGACGCCTCATAGATATCAAAGCTCGGTATCTCATGAGTAATGTCTATTATTTTTGCTTGCAGACAGATACTCAGCGTAATTCCCTTTATACTACCAACGTAAGGATCTCTGCAACCTACGTCAGTTAAGTACGCTATTACCCCGTTAGGTTTTATCATAGCATATATGCCTATTAACTGAGATTACAGGGCTTATATCTTAGGTAGTAGGGTAGTTAACCTAATGTACCAGTCTTAATTAGAGAAAGTGTTTTTCTGGTTTGAATTCCAGATTAATTTGAGGTAATATCTGTGAGGTGGGTTACACGTACTTTTTTCACGTTGATAAAACAGCATCCGCTTGGCTTATCAAGAGGTTTATAGACCCTGAAGCAGAATTCATATTCATAAACTGGCCTGAGGAAGAGCTGAAGCCAGAGCACGGAATTCCTTCTGATATTAAGGGTATAGAGCTCGGTCATAGGAATAATAAATGCACTTTTGAGGTTATAGTAGAGAAGTACTCGATTAAGGACCCATACGTACTTAAGATAGCGGAAATAGTTCATGCTGCTGATATAGAAGGAGAAATAGATAAGGTTCCTGAGGCGAGAGGCATTAAGGCTGTATTTAATGGTCTTAGATTCGTGACAAAAGATGATTATGAGACCTTAGATGTGGGAATGAAGATATGGGAGGCACTTTATGCTAGTTTTAAGCTTAAAGATATCGAGGAGGAGCATAAAGAACAACTAAAGTCACTGTCCAGGATTGAGAGGCTAAAGTTTATAAAAGAGACTCTAAGAAGGTAAGGCATTAAATGCGGAAATCAAGGGTCCTCACGCTACTGTCAATAGCAGGTCTAGTTGCAATACTGAGTTCAACAGCTTCGAAATCTCCTACTTTACCTCTGTTCGCAGAGTACTTAGGTGCTGAACCTGGTGAGATAGGAATAATAGCAGCTGCATCAACAATAACAGGAATAGTAGTTAATATTACAGCAGGTACTCTCTCAGATCTATATGGTAGGAGGAAATTACTCATACTATCAGGTTTTTCTTTGCAACATCTCCTTTCCTGTATTTGTTTGTGTTGGAGCCCTGGCAGCTAGTTATTGTCAGAGTGTATCATGGTGTTGCAACAGCTGTTTTTACACCAGTAGCTATAGCAGCCATAGCCGACATTTACCGTGAGCGCAGAGGTGAAATGATGGGGTACTTCTCATCAGCGACTTTGTTTGGGAGACTGCTAGCACCATCTATAGCTGGAACAGCGATAACACTTTATTCATTCCATGGAACTTACATACTTTGTGGATTATTTGGCGTAGCAGCTCTATAGCACTACTAAGGTTCCCAGAAACAGGTGAGGTGAGAAGTACCAAAAAGAAGGTGAATATTCAGTTACTAAGTATTTTAACTAACTCAAGAATAGTAGCCGCGAGCAGTATAATGGCTTTAACGTACTTTGCTATGCAGAGCATAGAGACTTTCCTACCTCTTTATATGAAGGTACTTGAAGTAGAGCCATGGCTCATCGGAATAGCATTAACTATCGAATTATCGGTAATAGCGCTTCTTAAGCCTTATGGAAGTCGCCTGTACGACTGTATTGGTGGAGGTAAGGTCATAAGCTTAGGAGTTACATTATCAGCCTTGGGTGTTTTAGCAGTAGCTTTTTCAACCACGTACGTTCTCGTGCTGCTATCAATCATACTTTTCGCTATGGGGGTAGCATTCACAACAGCTTCAGTTCCACCACTGATATCAGGGATAGCAGGTAAGGAGGCTCATGGAACAGCCCTGGGTGCCATAGAGACCATAAAGGACGTAGGGCAAGCTCTTGGACCAATAGTTACAGGAATCTTACTAACGTACGTTTTATATCGCTTAGCATTTATTATGGTAGCTATAATAACACTGCTTGCAATACTGTTAAATACCCTACTTTATAGAGAAAGAAGGTATACTAGAGAAATTTCTTGAAGGTTAAAATATGTTATGTAATCCCTCGTTAAAGGTACTTCTCTATCATATTACTTAGTTGAAATGGTATTGGTGTGCCACCAGTATGTATGAATACGACTACACTATTTTTCTCAATGTATCCCTTCTTGACGAGGTCTATAAGCCCGTATATAGCTTTAGCAGTATAGATCGGGTCAAGTATGAGTCCTTCTTTTTGAGCTATGAGCTTCATAACTTCGACAACATCTCTTGTCACTTCTGCGTATCCACCGAATGTGTAGGAGTCGAATACTACTATGTCTTCTGGATCTACTATTACATCGGTTTTCAGTACTTTTGCTCCTTCATTAACTAATTCGGCCACCCTTCTTTTTACTTCATTAGCTTCTCTACTAATGCTTATACCTACTACTTCAATATCATCTACTCCTAAA
The DNA here is from genome assembly GCA_964479035.1 of uncultured Desulfurococcaceae archaeon. Taxonomy (GTDB): domain Archaea; phylum Thermoproteota; class Thermoprotei_A; order Sulfolobales; family NBVN01; genus B83-G16. The sequence continues at coordinate 4,369 of CAYZJX010000050.1, read as the reverse complement.
AGCCTCAGTCCTAGTACTAAGCCAGCCTGAGTAGTCCCACTACCTGTTGCATGAACGATATACTTAGGCTTTACATTAACTGTATACAGCTGCTGAAGAATCTCAAGTGCTGCTGCAGCATACCCTAGTACACCTATCGGTGAGGCACCGCCCCCAGGAATTATGTAGGGCTTTCTTCCTTTTTCCTGCAGTTCCCCAGCCAATTTGTGCATCAAGTCGTCAGCTTCCTCATAGTTTTCAGCATGAAGTACTTTTGCTCCTAATAGCTGATCAAGTAGCATATTTCCCTGAAGTTGAGGGGAACCTGGAGGAGTTAGCACTAAGTAGACATCTAGTCCTGCCTTCCTTGCTGCAGCTGCGGTCAGCCTAGCGTGATTAGAGTAAAATGATCCCCTAGTAATTAATATGTCGCAACCTCTAGAAAGCGCATCTCCTAAGATAAACTCTAGTTTCCTAACCTTATTACCTCCAAGAGCTAACTCCATAACGTCATCTCTTTTAATAAAGAGTTCTATGCCGAGGTCCCTTCCAAGATTAGTTGCTTTCTCTAATGGTGTGGGTAGTGTGATTAACTTATACTTAGGGAACGTAAATACTCTCCATATCAATAACTCACACCACGGAAATCTCACATAAGGAAGAATTAAGTGTTACCTAATGTAAGAGGATATTAGTAGTTACAGCTTAATCAGCTTAGGCTTATTTTCTTATAGTGGTTCAAATCTTTGGGAGTCAAGTAAGTGTAATTAGCCTATTATCCTGTGCGTGGGTCTACGTAATGTGCGGTATAGTTTAATTTGTGGAATCCTTTTGGTAGGGCTCTAGTTAGCACTACATTACGCGTTAACAGCATATTAAAGAATTGCTGATGGTCCTATCGTTGGAATTGAGACTAGGGTCAGCTCAAAGCAGGGTAAGGATTTTTCAATTACACTACATATATTACTATGAGGGCTGATTATTCTTGACCAAGTATATTGACTTAAACGTTGATGCTGGGGAGTCTTTTGGTAGGTATAAGATTGGTAGGGAAGAAGAATTATTTAAGTATGTTACATCAGCTAATATTGCTTGTGGTTACCACGCTGGCGATCCTAGTGTGATGAGGAATACTGTTAGGTTAGCGAGAAAATTAGGTGTTGAGGTCGGAGCACACCCAGGTTTTCCCGACTTAATGGGCTTTGGCAGGAGGGCTATGGAGATTAAGAAGGACGACTTAGAAAATTACCTGATTTATCAGGTTGGGGCCTTGTGTGCTATAGCCAGAGCTGAGGGGGTAGAGCTACAGCATGTTAAGCCGCACGGAGCACTATACAACATGGCCTGGACGAGGAGAGATTATGCTGAAGCAGTAGTAGCTGCAATTAATCTATTTAATCCTAAACTAATACTGATAGCACCTTACGGATCTGAGATGCATAAAGCTGCTGATGAGTGGGGTATTAAGATAGCGTTTGAATTCTTTGCTGATAGAAACTATAGAAGCGATGGTAGGTTAGTTCCGAGGAGTCACCCTCTAGCACTGGTACTGAATATTGAGGAAGCTGTTAATAGGGCACTAAGGGCTGTTAGTGAGAGTAAAGTTAGGACCATTGATGGAGTAGACATTGAAGTAGTCATTAACACCATATGTATACATGGGGACTCGCCGCATGCCACTGAGCTGGCCATGAGTATTCGCAATAGGTTTGAGGAGGTAGGTATAGGCATCAAGCCATTAAAGGTGTTTATAAAGTGATGTACACTAGGCCATTAATTAAGGCTAGTGGCGGGTATGTCGTACATGTTGAGTTTTGTAATGAAGTAAGTATGAGCTGTAATAAAAAGGTTCATGCACTGTACTATATGTTCTTAAAAGAGCTTAATGAAGGGAGAATTGATGGAATTACAGATGTTGTCCCAGCTTACTCAAGTATGACAGTATTCTATGATCCTAGGAAGATAAGTTATAAAGAGTTATTCAGGGTGATTGAGGATTTGTCGCGTCACATGACTGACGTAGATTTAGATAAAGTCTTGAGGCCTGAGAAGTACAGGGTGCCAGTAGCGTATGGTGGGGAATTCGGTCCTGATATGTCTAGTGTTGCTGAACTTACAGGCTTAAATGAAGATGAAATAGTTAAGATACATACCTCCAGAATTTACAGATGCTACATGCTGGGTTTTACTCCAGGATTCATATACTTAGGTGACGTAGATGAGAAAATAGCTGTGCCAAGACTTCCTACCCCCAGAACTAGGATTGAGCCTGGATCTGTTGGGATAGCTGGCAAACAGACAGGAATTTACGGAGTTGCTAGCCCTGGTGGGTGGAGGCTCATAGGCAGAACACCGGTTAGAACATTTGATCCCGACCGTAAACCTCCTACACCTCTTAAGCCGGGGGACCTATTCGAGTTCTACCCCATCAGCAGGGACGAGTTCCAGAAATTAAAAGGCAAGTTTATTTTGGAGGTGCAGTAATTGACTGTAATTGAGGTCACAAGGTCGTTTTACGCTAGCATACAGGATTTAGGTAGGGATGGATATAGATCTATAGGTGTCCCTGTTTCAGGAGTTTTAGATAGGTTATCAGCTGTGTATGCTAATGCTTTAGTAGGGAACTGTCTTAATGAAGCTGTAGTAGAGGCTATTGGAGGCAGCTTCTCGTTTAAGGTAATTGATGGAGATGCTGTAGTGGCTGTTACTGGAGCTAGAACTGAGGTTAGAGTCGATGATAAGGTAGTTAGTGCATGGAGGCCTATCTGGGTAGAGAACGGGTCAGAGGTATCTATATCTTCTGTTAAGGATGGGTTTATAGTTTACGTGTCTGTTTCTGGTGGTTTTAGAATTAAGAAAGTCATGGAGAGTAAGTCAACATATTATAGAGCTGGGTTCGGAGGGTTGAGCGGCAGGCTGCTCAGACCTGGTGATAGGCTAGGGGTCGGCGAAGTAAATCTTGACGGTGTATGGGATTTAGTTGCCGGTAGAACAGCTCCAGATAAGATTAAGAACAGAATACCTAGGTCGGACTCAATAGTGGGTATTAGGGTTACTCGAGGAGTGAATTATGACTTACTTAAGGAAGAATTCGAGAATTTTCTAAGTAATGTTTACACAGTATCGCCAGAATCTGACAGAATGGGGTATAGGCTTGAGGGGCCAGTATTAAGTAAAGCTAAGTCACTTGGAAGATTAATAAGTATAGCTACTGATAGAGGGTATATTCAAGTTCCACCCAGTGGCAAACCAATAATACTAATGTCGGATGCTCAAACAACCGGAGGTTATGCAGTAGTAGCTCATGTAATTCCAAGTGATGTTGACATAGTAGCTCAGTGTGCTCCAGGATATAGATTGAGGTTTACTGAGGTAAGTATCGATGAAGCTGAAAAGAGTGTCTTGGAGTACTTATTCACGATGAATCAAGTCAGATTAATTGAAGAAGAAGTTTGGGGTGAATTATTTTAATTAAGGTCGAATTCCAGCCAGTAATGCCCAGTAAAAATAATATTATTTTGATTTCTCGAGATGTGCTTCAGTGGGTATTTAGTTAGATATTATTGATGTACTTCTGAAAGTTATGGGAGTGCTGTAACTGCCTATTAAGGCTTAATGGGAATAATATGATGGGCGGTACGTGTGTGGAGCGGTTACGTCTTTGTTACTGGTGGGGATAGAGGTATTGGAAGGGCTATAGTTCTTAAGTTCGTTCATCAAGGCTATTTTGTTGTGTTCAGTTACTATAGGCGTGTTGATGAAGCTGAAAGGACGTTAAAGTACGTAAAGGAGCTGGGTGGCGACGGCTTCTATATTCAAATGGACGTAACTAGTGAGGAGAGTGTTAAGAGAGGTTATGAGGAGGTTCAAAAGAAGGTACCACACCTTAATGTATTAGTGAATAATGCTGGTGTCGCGTTCTTTAAAGGTATTGAGGAAACAACTCTTGATGAGTGGAGATGGGTTATAGATGTTAACTTAACCGGCACCTTCCTAGTTACAAAGTACTTCCTACCTCTGCTTAAGAGAGCCCCATGGGCGAGCATAGTTAACATTTCAAGTATAGCAGGGCAAACAGGTAATGCTCTAGCATCATCCATCTACTGTGCTGCTAAGGCAGGAGTCATCGGCTTAACCAGGAGGTTGGCTGTAGAACTAGCACCTAAGATTAGAGTAAATGCTGTCGCACCCAGTATCATAGAAACAGACATGACAAGAAAGTTGCTTGACGTACCCGAGAAAAGAAAGAAGATAGCTGAGCTACACCCGCTTAGAGACATAGGTAAACCTGAAGACGTAGCCGAGCTCGTGTTCTTCCTCGCAACCCCAGCCTCAAGATTCATCACAGGTCAAACCATAGGGATAAATGGCGGTAGATTGACCTGCTAAA
>CAYZJX010000049.1:0-8667 GCA_964479035.1 uncultured Desulfurococcaceae archaeon | reverse complement strand
TATTTAGAAATAAGAAAATGTTTGATGGTATAAGATTCGACTTAATAGTTGTCGACGATTTTGATGCTCTTCTAAAGTCGTCATCTCTCATAGACTTGATACTGAAGTGCCTAGGTATAAGTGAGGAAGCTATAAACCTGGCTAAGAAGATAATAAACCTCAAGTCTGAAATGCTCTATTATAAGTACTTAGGTAATGAAGAAAAAAACAGTGAGTTGCAGGATCAGTTATACGAAATAAAGCTCAAGCTAGCTAGGGAGATAAATTATGATGAAGTAGGACAGCTACTTATTGCTAGCGCTACAGGAAGGGCTAGAGGTGCTAGAGTCAAAGTACTGAGAGAATTACTAGGTTTTGAAGTAGGCTCTATTATGGATTATTTAAGAAATATCATTGAGGCTAAGGAGAGACTCGATAAAGTAGATGTGGCTAAGCTTCTGAAGAAATTGTACGGAGGTACACTGGTGTTTGTCAGCAGAGACTTAGGTATTAAAAAGACAAGAGAACTAGTTGAGAAATTAAGAAGTGCTGGTATAAATGCTGTACTTGCTAATTCACGAAGAGCGCTTGACCTACTGAGAAGAGGTGAGGCTAATGTTTTAGTTGGTGTGGCAACATACTATGGAATTTTAACTAGAGGGATAGATGAGCCCCTTACAGTATATAATACAGTTTTCTTAGGAGTACCTAAATTTGAAGTGAATATCGATATTTTATTACAGAACCCAAGAAATCTGGTTTCTATTATACTGGGACTTGCGCAGAAAGGATACGTATTAGATGAAGATGAAAAAGCACTCATACGCATCATTAGCAGGTTAAGCCCAAGTAAAATAAAGATATTACAGTTAGCACTAAGAGCAGGCTTTGAAGTAAGTGAGAAGCTGAAAGAGGTACTAAACCTAATTCTTAGGGTAATTCCTAGAATTAGTAAGGCACTAAAGAGATATGTTGATGAAGAAGGAAAACTTGTCTTAGGTAGCTACATCATTATTAAGAGAGGGAAAAATTACGTTGCTCAAATACCTGATGTAATGACATACATACAAGCCTCAGGAAGGTGCAGCAGACTTTACAAAGGAAGAATGACATTGGGTCTCTCTATAATTCTGTATGAGGATGAAGAATTGCTACGGATATTTGAGAAAAAACTGAAGAACTATGTCCCATCATCTAATCCGGTCTTGCTCAGTAAGTTAAGCCTCAATGATATTAAAGAGATGCAGATTAAGTCACGCTCTAAAATTGAGGGCAAAACTGACGTAGATAGAATAAAGTCTGCTTTAATTATTGTTGAATCACCTACAAAAGCTAAGACAATAGCTAAAATGTTCGGTACTCCAGGAAGACGCTATATCGGAGACTACATAGCCTATGAAACAGTGATAAGTCATGAAGATAGGGTATATGTAGCGACAGTAGCGCCAACACTAGGGCATATCCTGGACTTAGCTGTTGATGAAGGCATTCATGGCGTGAAAATAGAAGGCAGAGAATTAATTCCTGTTTACACAACAATAAAGAGATGCTATGACTGTGGTTACCAGTTTACGGATGAGTCCAGCACATGCCCCAGGTGCGGGTCCATTAGAATACGAAATAGCAAAAAGGTAATTGATGCTCTCAGGAAAATATCACAAGAAGTAGATGTCATTATATTAGCTACCGATCCAGATGATGAAGGTGAAAAAATAGCCTACGATGTCTATTTGGCCTTAAGGCCATATACAAGTAGCTTCATACGCATAGAATTTCATGAAGTCACCAGATCAGGACTATTAAAAGCCCTCGCATCACCGAGAAATATTGACATGGACAAAGTTAATGCGCAAATAATACGTAGAGTTGATGATAGATTAGTTGGATTCGAATTAAGCTCCGTACTTAAGAAACACTTTAGTAAGTACTGGCTTGGTGGTGGAAGAGTTCAATCACCTGTTCTTGCGTGGGTTACTGAAAGATACCTTGAATACCTTAAGAACAGGGGGTACCTAATCATAGCCTTACTCCCTGTTAGGAACTTAAAAGTAAGAGTGTTTGTCACAGATAAGGAGAAAGCAAGCGAGCTTGCTAATTTGATTAGTAAAGAAGGAATTACATTGCAATTGATAGATACTAAAATTAGTGATGTCGCACCTAAGCCACCGTACACAACTGATGCTTTATTGTTTGATGCGTCATATGTTCTAAAGCTTAGTCCAGGTAAGATCATGAGATTAGCACAGGACCTATTCGAGTTAGGACTTATAACATATCACAGAACAGATTCAACACATGTCTCAGCTACGGGAATAGAAGTTGCTCGGGAACTACTTCAGTCCTTGGGCTATTTGAACGAATTCGCACCACGTGGGTGGGGAGCTGAAGGAACACACGAATGTATAAGGCCTACTAGACCTATAAAATCCCTTGATGAACTAGAATTAGACTATACAGCACTAGCAAGGTTTAACTTAACATGGCACCATAAGAAACTCTATGAGATGATTGCTGAGAGATTTGTGGCAAGCCAGATGAATAAAGCAAAAATAGAGTTAAAGACTTATGATGTCCTAGTGAATAACATTAAGCTTACCTCCATAGAAGTGCCTACTAAAATACTTGAGCCAGGCTTTACTAAGGTCTATAGTATCCATGTATATGAAGAATTAAGAAATAAAAGCATAATTACATTAAAGCCAGACACCGTTAAGTTAATCAGGTCTTCAAAATTCAAATTATATGCATCTTCTGATGTAGTAAGGTTAATGAAGGAGAAGAGCATTGGACGTCCCAGTACATACGCTAAGGCCATAGAAAACAATCTTAAACATGGGTATATTATACTCTCTAAGAGATATATGTATTTAATACCTACAAAATTAGGACTTGAAGTATCTGAGTTCATTAAGAAATACTATCCTGAGTTAGCCAGTGAAAAAGCTACTAGAGAACTTGAGGAGCTCATCGATATAGTACGTGAAGGTATGCTGAATAGAAGTAAAGCCTTAACCATCCTGCTTAGTGATTTAATTAGTATTAGAGCAAATTATCTAGTTAAAGCAATGGATATTAATTTAAGCACTGGAGGAGAAGTTGCTACAGCGGAAATCTAAGAACTATTTCCAGTAAGTATAGCCCAGCAATACCTTGATATTTCATATTAGTTTTTCAATAGTTATCTCAATAAACGAAACAAGCTTACCTCTTCTATCTTCACTGCCTATCCTTACGTTTTCAAGTCTAATTACGTCACCCATCCTATCTTTAACTGCATTGTATACCGCTACGGCTTTTGAGATTTTATCACCCTTACCCTTAATGACTATTCTCTTTACGCCTTGGTTAAATAGTATGGCTATAGAAACTATGTAGTCAGCTATTGGCTTATTTCCTATTGTTATTCTGCTTTCCTCGCTCAACTCTTTACCCCCATAACTGAATGACACAGTCATAATATAAAAGAGTAATCTTAACCTGACTTAATGTCAAGGCATATAAGCTTATATATTAACACATATCATGAATAAATGACGAGGTAGTAGGGATGATGTCAACAAGAATGGAAAGTCCTTTAAGGACTCTGCGTTCATCGATAAACAAGGATGTTTTGGTTAGAGTCAAAGACGGTAATGCTTACTATGGGAGGTTAATAATGACAGATGCCACAATGAATGTAGTAATGACAGAGTGCGAGGAACTTCATCACGAATCGGATGAGCCTGTAGCTAAGTATGGGACTGTCCTCATTAGGGGAAGCCAAATACTCTACATTGTAGTTGACTTCAAGAAGGCGTAGGTAGTCTTTATAAGTTTTAGGGTCTTAAAATTAATTATGTCCTTCTGCCTAACTAGTACTATTATATACGAAGGAAAAGCTTTAATTTAACAACACCCTCACATCATATAGGTATGTGCCATGGCAAGGAATATTTTTGTTGAGGCAGTAAAATGGACACCAATAGAGGAACAACATACTGAATTAGTTGAGAGGAAAGGACTAGGACATCCAGACTTCATAGCTGACTCGGCAGCTGAGGTTGCTAGTGTAGCTCTTTCAAGATATTATTTACAGAAATATGGAACTATACTACATCATAACTTAGATAAAGTACTTCTTGTTGGAGGGCAGGCTAATCCGTCCCTTGGCGGAGGTGAAGTACTTCACCCAATATACATCATTATTTCTGGAAGGGCCACTGAGTATGTAGTAAAGGGTGACTCTATCGAGCGTGTTCCTGTGGGTACCATAGTGGTTAATGCGGTTAAGGACTGGATAAGAAAGAACTTTAGATTCTTAGATCCAGATAGACATGTTGTTGTTGATTATATGATCCGTAGTGGTAGTTCTGACCTGGTTAGAACGTTTGAGCTAGGTATTAAAAGTAAGCCCCTGGCAAATGACACAAGTTTCGGCGTCTGTTTTGCCCCATTATCGATTTTAGAGAAACTTGTCTTAGAAACTGAGAAATACTTGAACTCTAAATCATTTAAAAAAGCTATACCCGAGGTCGGAGAGGATATAAAGATTATGGGGTTGCGCGTAGGGAAAAAGATAACGCTTACTGTAGCGGCAGCAATGATTTCGGGATTAATACCTGATGTAGATCACTACATGTCAGTTAAAGAGGAAGTTCTTAATAAGATTAGGGATTTAGCAACAAAAATAGCACCTGACTACGAGGTAGAGGTATTTTTAAATACTGCAGATAGACCGAAGAGCGGAGTTCTTTACTTAACCGTAACCGGAACATCAGCTGAACATGGAGATGATGGTATGACTGGAAGAGGAAATAGGGTCAATGGACTAATAACGCCAATGAGACCCATGAGTTTGGAGGCAACAGCTGGCAAAAACCCCGTTAGTCACGTAGGTAAGCTATATAATGTGCTAGCAAAGAAGATAGCTGAGAGAGCTATTAAAGAGGTACCCAAAATTAGGGAAATATACATAGAATTACTCTCACAGATAGGGCAGCCAATAGATCAGCCGATAGTTGCATGTGCTAAAGTATTGCTAGATAAGGGAGTTAGCTTACAGATGGTGAAGTCCGACATTGAGAGTATTATTGGGGAAGAGCTTGAAGATATAACCAAGTTAACTGAAAGAATAGTGGAAGAGCAGGAACAGCTATTTTAATTTAAATCACTATGATGTGTGAAACCGGGTCTGAAGAAAATGATGACGGGTCGGTGACTGAGTCCATAGTAATTTAGTTTTTAGATATAATGTACTTGATTATTATAATTCTAATGCCTACACGGTAAGGAGTTAAAATTTACTACATTAACGTTAATAGCTAGCTAGAACATTAAAGCTTTAGAACGGTGTTTATTATATGACAATTACCCTTGCAAGGATCTACAGATCACTGGATAATGTCGACTTTAAAATTTTATTGGTACTAGATTCACTGCTAGATAAGTTTGAATTTGTTCCTTTAGAGATAATAGAGAAAAAATGCGGCTTAAGTCCTAAGGAATTATTAAGGAAACTAGATAAATTACATAAATTAAAAATTATTAGAAGAACGGTTTCACCAAAAATTAGTTATAAATTAACTTACTTAGGCCTTGACTGCCTCGCCCTACATTCATTAGTTAGAAAAAATATAATTGCTTTCTTAGGCAATAAGATAGGTACAGGTAAGGAAAGCGAGATTTACTTAGCTAAAACACCTAATGACAGACTAGTTGCTATCAAATTCTATAAAATAGGAAGGATAAGTTTTCAGAAAGTTAAGAGAGTCCGCTCATACGTAATCGACGAGAGCAATTGGCTTATTCGCTCAAAGATTGCCGCTGAGAGAGAGTATAATGCATTAAGAGATCTAGTAAAGTATACGTCTTACGTACCTAATGTATGGGGCTGGAACAGACATGCAGTAGTAATAGATTACATTGAGGGAATAGAGCTTTATAAGTATAAAGACGCTTTTGATCCGTTGGGTATGCTTGCTAAAATAGTGTCTGTGATTCGTGAAGCATATTTAAAGCTAGGTATAGTTCACGGTGATTTAAGTGAGTATAACATCATAGTGCATGTAAGGGAAGGTATAGAAACACCATTCATTATCGACTGGCCACAATATGTCTATAGGGATGACCCACAATCCATAATTTACTTGAAACGTGACATAGAGTACATCATTAAGTTCTTTAAACGGCGATACAGAACTACACTAGACTGTGAAGCTACTCTCAAGTATGTAATGGGGGAAATTGATGAGCTCCCACTGGAAGGCAGTAATAGGTGTTGACATAATTAAAAGTGGCGGCACCGACCTAAATCAGTACTATTATGCAATTGCAATATTGCAAGAGGGGTATATAAGAAAGACAGAGGAGGGTAGGCTAGGTCACCTAATAAGATTACTTTGGGAGTATAGACCTGCTTTATTAGCTGTAGACAACATCTATGAATTAGGTGGCACTAAAGAGAACTTAAGGAGAATTCTGAAATTCATTCCTCCAGAAACTGAAATAGTACAAGTTACACTTGATGAAAACAGATTTCAGAACTTAAGAGAGATCGCTTACAGAGCCGGATTACCTCTAGAAAAAGGCAAGTTGAGTCCCTTCAAGACAGCTGCTTTTTTAGCTATTCTTGCAAGCGAAGGTTACGGAACAAAGCTAACATTATTTGAAAAGAAAGTCAAGATAATAGTATCTAAAGGCAGATCCGGCTATGCAGGAGGTTCTAGATCTGATAAATATCAGAGAAGTATGCGTGCTGCAGTAATGCAGATGGTTAGAAAAATTAAGGAAGAATTGGATAAGAGGAGAATAGATTACGACCTAATGATAAGGAGAAGTAGAGGTGGTGTTGAGAGAGCTTTATTTATAGTTTATGCTGATAGGAAAGACTTGACAGGTATTGTTAGAAATATCAAGGGCTATGACGTAATAGTTCGAATAAGGCCAGTGATTAATACTAAATTTTTTAAGTTAATAGAGAGCAGGAGACCTGAACGAAAGTACTTGATTGTCGGATATGATCCAGGAATAGTTGCTGGGTTAGCTGCGATAGACCTGGACATGACTCCTGTACTTGTCATCTCAGGTAGGGAACTGGATCGTGGAACAGCTGTTTCACTTCTAACAGATGTTGGGGTTCCTGTGGTTGTTGCAACAGATAAGAACCCACCGCCTGATATGGTGAGGAAGCTTGCTGCTATGCTAAATGCTCAGCTATTTACGCCATCTAAGTCATTAAGCACCAGTGAGAAGGAATCACTCGTAAATGAATATACAAGGAAATTCGATATAGAGGTTAAAAATACTCATGAGAGAGACGCCCTTGCTGCTGTCCTTAAGGCATATAGTATTTTCAAGGAAAAAATGGAGAAGCTTAGCGCTAAAGTGAGAAGTATAGGTATCAAAGTTAAAGACCTACAGAGATATAAAATTAAGCTTTTAAATAATGAACCTTTAGAAAACATAATTGAAGACATAATTAATGACGTGCTGTCCTCTAGGAGACGTGATGAAATTAGCGCTAAATCCGTATCTACGCTATTAATTAGGAATAAGCAAGTAGAACAGAGCAACTTAGAAGAAAGGATTAAGGAATTAGAAAGTAAAATTGAGCACTTAACAGCTGAACGTGAAAGACTTAAGCAGAGAATACGAGAGTTAGAACACGAATACAGCTATCTTAAATCGGAACTTAATATAATTTCTACTGAACTAAGTAAAGACATACTGAGAGAAAGAAAAGTAAGTGAGTTAATTCAGAGGCTTAAGAATGTCAATTCATATGCAATAAAATTAGAAAAAGATCTAAACAACCTAAAGGAGAATTTACATACCCTCATACAGATGATTGAGAAATACTTTAGAGGTGACTATGTATTAGTAAGAAGAATTTTATTGAGTTTGACAAGCATCAAAGAGAGTGAAGCGTCCTTAGGTAAAATCCAGGAAGGTGAGGCAGTCTTCTTGGATATCAATGAAAGTAGTCAAGGTCTGTTAGCAGCATACTTGAAGGAATTTGTAAATTTATGTACTAATTTAGATATAAAAGTAGTACTTCCTGAAAATAAAATCTCGGTTCAAATAGTCGATACCCTAGTTAATAGCTACTACATACCTGCATTAATAGTACAAGACTATCACCTTATTGGCGACAAGTTAATTCTTCTTCCGAAAAACATACTCGGCCAATTAAAAGAAATGTCTGAAAAACTTAGAAAACTTCGTAAAGAAAGAACTCCAAAGCTAACTGAGGAGATACTGGAGAAGCTGATTAATGAGTACCGCAAAGGACGAACATAACTTGAAAAAATTTAGAGTATAAAATATGTGCCAGAAAATTAGCTTGCTTTACGTATTAATGTGGAGATTTACATAAAATACAATAAAATAAAGCAAGGGCCTTAATTTAGTCAGTCTAAAGGACTTTAGGAATATTACTACTAATTTCATCCTCTAAAAGTCCATGTGCTTATTGAATTCTTCAATTTTGCTTTTCATCAATACTTTTTTAAGGAGTTCCACTAGATTACAACCTACGGAAAAGCCCTAGCAATAATAACAAAGAAGGTGGCTCATTATGAAAAAGAAGAGACTGATATTTAAGAAGGAATATGGCAGTGCTATACTTGAAGGTAGGAAGACCGCAACAGTTCGTTTGACATCTCAGTTAAGGAAGGGAGATACTGTAGATATTATAGCTGGCAAAATAAA
>CAYZJX010000048.1:0-8678 GCA_964479035.1 uncultured Desulfurococcaceae archaeon | reverse complement strand
ACATTCTCACCTAGAACTATTTCCTTAAGGCCGGATGGCGATACCCTATCAATTATTACAATAGAATACTTCATAAGATCATTCTTACTCCACTTAATCTTATTTAATACACCAGCTATTGTATCATTCTTCACCAGTAATCCAACCTTAGCTTTCTTGACGCATTAAACCTTTAAATTCTTTCTAGCGCTTCTCTAGCGGTGGCAAAAGTGGCTTACGAAAGGTTAGTGACAGGAGCTACAGCTATAGGACTAAGAACTAAGGACGCCGTTATTTTAGCTGCAGAGAAACGTGTGTCATATGGCGGTTTCATAATGAGTAGGGCTGGTAGGAAGGTCTTTCTAATAAAGGACCGGTACGGCGTCGCATTTGCCGGGCTATTTGCTGATATACAAACATTAAAGAGATTAATGAATGTTGAAATTCACTCATATGAGATAGAAAATGGCAGGCCAATTACTGTGAGGTCTGCCGCTCGCTTACTCTCTGTAATTCTATATCAATATAAGCTCATGCCATTTCTATCTGAAGTAATTTTTGGAGGCATAGATAGCGAGGGTGTTCACTTATATGTAATGGACTCTCTTGGCTCGCTTATTGAGGACGATTACGCGGCAATAGGTACTGGCGCGCCAGTAGCTATAGGTATAATTGAGAGTAGGTACAAGAAGGATATGAAAGTAGAGGATGCTGAACAACTTGCCATAGATGCTGTTAAGGCAGCTATTAGCAGGGATGCTGTATCAGGTGATGGAGTTGATGTCATAGTAATAACACATGATAAGTCATGGAAGAAGAGCATAGCCATAAAATGAGCTGTACCTACTCATGGGATAGATCTTGGGAGTAAGGACTAGCTACTTTAGTGCTGCAAGAGCTACTGCACTCCAGAAAATCCTAGCTAAGAAAGTAATTCTCACCGGACAAATAGGTAAATTAAATTCTGTCGCAGGATTAGACTTAGCTTATATAGGTAGGACTGGCATAGCTGTAGCTACACTTCTAAAATATCCGGAATTGTCGCTTAAGGAATACGCCATTGTAATAGGTGAAGTTGATATTCCATATGTGCCTGGACTTTTGGCCTTCAGGGAAGCTCCTCTAATGTTTAAAGCATACGAAAAATTAGGTGCTGATGCTGACTTAATAATTGTTGATGGTCACGGTATCACGCACCCAAGAAGTATGGGTATTGCATCACATATAGGCTTAGTCCTTGACAGACCTTCAATAGGTGCCGCTAAGAAAATACTTACAGGAAAAATCGTTACAAAAAATAATAAAGAATACCTGTTAGTGAACAATGTTATTGGAGCATTAATTCTTAGGCCATCCGGAAGCAGGAGAGCTATATTTTTAAGTATAGGACATAAGATTTCAATAGCTGAACTTGAACGCATAGCTCCAACATTATTTAAGAACAAACACTATCTCCCTGAACCCACCTACATAGCAGACAAAATATCCAAACAGGTGAGAAGCAGAATTGCCATTCACCATAAGAGGAAAAGTCGTTAGTGGACTTGGTGAAGGAAAAAAATATATAGCATTACCCATATACTATATTCTCTTAACTGAAATTCTTGGCGGTAATCCTTTCCTAGGCACATTAAATGTCGAAATACCAGTAAGTTTTAAAGACATAATACAGTCCTGTACACCTTTACAGATTAAAAATGTAGTTATGAATGGACATGAATTTGGAGGATTTTACTATTGGCTAGGTAAAATAAGGAAGCATCATAGGAGCAGTTGGATTAAATGCCTAATAGTGAGACCCCATAAGAGCAAGCATAGAGATAATGTAATTGAGGTTATTGCCGAAGTTGATCTTAGGAAAACTCTTGATTTAAGAGATAACGACACGGTGGAGATAGCCTTTAATTGCGGTGAAGATTCTTGGTACTAAAATTCAAGTGTCTTAACTGTCTTCATTGCTGCTTCTTCTCAACACCCATAGACTACCCAATAGTATTAAGAGAAGAGGTGGAGAAGCTTAAGGAACTCGCATCAAGAAAGGGTATATCATTAAATTTTAAGCCAATTACAGAGTACTTTTATCTATGGATTATTGATGGTTTCTGTCCGTTCTATGATTTAGCACATAGAAGATGTTCCATACATGAGGATAAACCTTCTTCTTGTAAAATGTTTCCTCTTCTTTTAAATGTTAAAACAGGAGAAATTAGTGTTTCATTTGCATGTGACTGGGTAGTTAGTTATATAAATGACGTAATTAATGAGAGCAGTAATATAGCTGATGTATTTCATGATGAATTCGAGGTTATAGTCAATTTATTTAGGAGAATTAAAGCATTAAGAATGGTAGATCAGCATGGCGGGTGAGACTGGAAAGAGAGTGCGTATTAAGACATTAATATTCTTTACAGTATATGATGAAGAAAAAGCAAAAAATGTATTAGACTACATAAGGAGTAAATATGAGGTTATAGAAGAGGAGCAAAGCACTGTAGTAAAGGAGTTATACTATGTAAATGTTGAAGGAAGAGCTGATAAGTTGGGAGATTATCTAAAAGATAAGGTATTATGGCATAAAATTGATATAATCGAATTTAAGTAGTATTATAATAGCGACAGCTGCGTTAAGCAACGTCACTTCCAAGTATTTTACATATAATAAAATTGTCAGCTACAAATAGAGCCAGAGCTGATATCAGCGAAATTACTCCTAGCATATCTTCATGTTTCATTGAAAAGAATAATATAGCAGAAATTAGTACTATTAACGACCTTAACTTAATTTTCTTATAAATTACAGGTCTAAAGCCCATAGCTATACACCTTAAATAAATCTTAACCTCGTGCCCCCTCCTAGGACTCTTGCTAGAGATGCCGCCATAGCTGTTAAAGCCGCGAGATAAACCCCTGGAAGGAAAAGAAATGAATAAATGTAAGCTATACCTATTGAAATATACTGAACAATTATATCAACCAAACTTTCATAACATACTATTCTATGTTCCTCGACTGCAGGACTCGGATAACTCTCAGGTTCATAGTGTATACTTATAGTAATGGTACTTGACGAATTCAATCGAATGTTCTTAAAGCTTAATACGCATTCACTTAGTTGTATATTCTTCCAAGACCAAGAACTCCAGCTGCAATGTAATGTGTAGTTATTTATTCTTAAGGAATTAATCTTAACGTCCCCCAGCCTTATTATCCTAATTTCCTCCTGAGTTTCAGTAGATGTGCTTAATGTAGCTTCCAATTTATTTCCTAAGTACTTAATGCTTACTACATTAAAACTGCTGGGAAATAAAATGGCTAGCCCTCCTTGATATATTATATTGCGTATGTTAAACTTGTAACTGACTTTACTAGGTTCGATTTTTAAAATGTTCGGCATAGGTTCAAAAACATACCCCATAAAAAGTACCTCAACTCTGAAAGTGTAATTTCTTGGAATAACATCTGAATTCCCACCTAAGATTACTGATCCTTTGGCATCTCCCTTTACTATACCTATTGGTGTATTACTGCCCTCTTTATATACGCGCAAGACCGGATACGGCAATGGCTCATTTCCTACGTCAGCAATATGACATGTTATCGTAACTGATTTATTGATTGCTGATTGAGGTATTGTTGCTTGAAACACATTAACGAATGCCGGCATTAAAGGAAAACCTACATACAAAATTAATGAAGCAGCAATGAAGAAAGCCCCTACATCCTTACCTACTCTAAAAGGTAGTGAATAAAGAAGTAAACCTAGAGCAAGGAGCTCTCCTCTAAAACTCCATATGAAGCTAGCTATAAAGTACATCATTCTAATGGCCGAAAGTGCCAGCGTGATGTATGTTGAAGCTAACCCAAGCGGTGAAAGTAATAGAGAATACCCTAAGCTTTTTATCCATGAAGTCATGTATGTTAGACTCATAAGTGCTGTCACGAGAATAGTCGTTCTTTCAGTTAACCAGGTCATGAAGCCTGCCCAGCTGTAGCCCAGCATATTGAGTATGAAGTCTCCTATACCTAGTATCATATTATATGCAGATATAAGTACGGCAGCCATTATGGCGTCAGATAGCAGTTTCAAGCCCCATTTCTTTAGCTGTTTATGAGGAATAGGTAGTGCTAAGATAAGTACGCCAATAAAATAAGTTAGGATAGCTAAGTTAAATGCTAATGGTAGTACATTCATTGATTACACCTTAAGGCTGCGGAGGTGGCGGCATCGGCTGATTTATGCTTGACGTAATATAGGATATTATAGCAAATATTGTCGAGCCCATAGCAAGCCAGAAAGCCGCTAATACCGCATCTTCAACCAGAGTTTGCCCTGTTCTCTTAACTCTGTGAATCGGAATCGGAGATCCTTTAATGGCCCATCCAATAACCCATGAAACCAGGAACACCAGCCATGCTATAGTCATTATCTGCACAGTCAAATCTCTGATAAATGATGATACATCCATATGCCTTCTCCCAAATCTAGTCAATACTTTTAAAGTGATCACAGATGAGTCACTGCTTAAAAAACTCGTGCTACGTAGTTAGCTTGGTGATTTAAATGTATGTGTCAAAAAGAGCGCAACTTCAAGGATGTATTATTCTCGAGGGTGCAGTTGTACTGGGTAAGACAATAATAAGAGAAGGTACTATAGTCTTTCCGCACGTCATTATAGGATTTCCGGTCCGAGCTAAAATAAAGAACGCAATAATTCACTCCAGCTTTAATAGTAAAGAAATAGAAAATTTAGATAAGTTAAGCTACGGTTCAAAATTAGGAAGATACAACATTATTAGGTCATTCTCAGTACTCTATGAAGAAGTAGAGATTGGGAATAATGTAGAGCTAGGTCATCATGTAATGATACGTGAACAAACAAAAATAGGTGAAAACACCCTAGTAGGTTCAGGAACTATAATAGATGGTAGTTGCACTATAGGTAAAAACGTGAGCATTCAGTCGGGAGTTTACATTCCCATAGGTACTATAATAGGCGATAACGTGTTCTTGGGACCTAGAGTTGTCATAACCAATGATAAGTACCCAGCAAGCAAAAAATTGGTATCCACGATAGTAGAGGATAACGTTGTTATAGGTGCTAATGCTGTACTAATTGCTGGCGTAAGAGTTGGTGAGGGAGCTGTTATTGGAGCAGGTTCTGTAGTTACGCGTGATGTACCACCATATAAAGTTGTTTATGGTGTGCCAGCCCGAGTAGTTGGCAACAGAGAAGAATATGAACAGAAAAAGAAAGAATATGAACGGGAAACTTAGTGCGGAAGTGGGGTTACAAGGTAAGACTGTACTGGTGTGATAACTGCAATGCACCATTAAGGCAAAGGTACTGTAGTCGATGTGGCACAGAAGGTAGGAGACTTAATATCATAGAACCTGGAGATATAAGACCTGCTTTTGATGGGGACATAAGTATCATAAGGGATGCGCTCCTAACAGAATTTAATACTGATGTTTTACTTAAGGAATTTAATATAGCTTTAGGAAATACATTCATTAATAAGGTACCTCATTATGATGACATGAAAAGCGTTATTATTAGTGGTATTGTTGTTGGTAGATTTTTCTTTGATCCAAAAACAATGAAGTGGAGATGGAGACTAAACTCATATAGTGCTAGAATAGCCGCTGATTACGGATTAGTAAAGGTATTTGTCCGAGATAAAGTTAAGCCTCTTGAAGTGCTAGGTGATGGAGCTAATGAAGGTGAACAAGCCGTTGTCACTGATTTTAGAGGCAATATTATTGCATTAGCTTTGGCTAAGAGGGGTAGGTTTAGGGTTCAAACTTTACTTAATGATGTAGGTGAGATAAAACGACCTAAAGGATGGACTTCATTCGACAATATTATTAAATGTAACGATGACTATTTTAGATCGCTTATTTCTCGCTCTATTCAGCATCTTGCACTATTTTCAGATAAGGTTAGGTTACCGGTGGTTTGCTCATTCTCAGGAGGTAAAGATTCCCTAGTAGCTTTACACCTTGCTTTACAAGCTGGTTTAGAGCCCACTATTCTGTTTAACGATACAGGGCTCGAATTGCCACCTACTATAGATAATGTTAAGCTTGTTGTCTCTAAATATAATCTAAGGTTACTACTCGCTAATGCTGGCGATGCTTTCTGGAGTTTTGTTAATGTTTTTGGTCCACCAGCAAAAGACTATAGATGGTGTTGTAAGGTTCTAAAACTGGCAAAAATTGCTAAGATATATAAGAAGTACTACCCTAATGGTGCTTTAGTTATTATTGGTCAGAGGGCTCTTGAGTCGGTAGACAGGTCATGGTCCGGTAGGGTATGGAGAAATAAGTGGCTACCATCGGTTCTCAATACTTCACCTATACAAGAGTGGGACCAACTCATGATCTGGATGTACATACACAAGAATAGGCTTCCCTACAATACACTTTATGATAAAGGATTTGATAGAATAGGTTGCTACTTATGTCCAGCTGCAAATATTGCTGAGTACCATATTGTTAGCACTCACTATCCTGAGCTTTGGGAGCGGTGGATGAGAATATTGCGTACATGGATGAAAAGGCTTAGCGTTGGTGAGGAATGGTTAAGATACCACCTGTGGAGATGGCTGAACCCCAAAGCTCAAGGCAGAAGGAGACTTGAAATATGGCTGGGTATTAAGGAGCCGTCGTCTTTGAGCACTGAGTACCAGAGACGAATAAACTACATAGTACGAACCATTACAAAATCTAGTAAATCCATAGAATTGACCCTTCGGCTCAAAATACCAATAAGTGCCCTAGAGAATCAGGCAAAAACCATAGGGTGTGTTGTATCTGGAAAAAGTACTAACTTCATTAGCTTGAGATGTCATGACAACATAGTATATTTTGACGGAGAAAAATTACTTATTAAAGGAAATAAAATCTATAAATTGACTGCCAATGTCATTAAGGCGTTAATCAGATGGCAGTTATGCGTAGGTTGCGGAAGTTGCTTGATATGGTGTCCTAATGACGCGATTAAACTCCTCCATAAAAAGCCAGTAATTGCGAACTTTAGATGCAGTTCATGCGGAATATGCCTCGAGATTTGCCCTATAGCTGATTTGCTTGTTAAGAAGATTTTACTACCTCTAATTTTCAATGAAATCGAATTACGTCACGCAATACGTAATGACGTAGAAATTCTTAAGGCTGTAAAGTACTATAAGGAGCTCAGGAAAATGATGATTAATGAATCACCGGAAAATGAACCTATTTACGATGGTATATCAAAGTTCTTATATTTAAGTACATTAGAAGACAGCTAATCAGTTTGTGATCCTCTAATCACTATGGACATCATTTAGGATACCACTCATCATCTATTTGTAATAATTTATCATACTTTAACTGTTTTACTACCTTTATCTTAAGATTAAAACCATGTATGTTGAGCACTCCTGTATTGCTTGGACTAGTGCTATGAGCTACTTCATAAGTACTTTCCTTAAGTTTTCCAGAGATGCTTGGTAATCTCTATCTTCATCTACATTACCTTGAGAATCTAAGTTAGGCTGAGTTAATACTTTAATTACCTCACCGTCATCTAATTCTGCAAGTAATTGTGGTATCCAAGCCATCCCAAGCTCGTCTGTATCACCATATTTTATTAAGTACATGTAGTCCTCCTCCCTAACTTCTAGTTCAGCATCAAATTCTTCAGTTAGCTTCTTAGCTAATTTCGTAAAATGCTTATTTAGTGGATGCGCCTTAGAGGTAACTAAGACAAATTTTCTTACTTTCCTAGACAACTGTGTCACCTATGTAGGTTCTCGTGAAAACATAATATTCTTATATGTTCTTTCTGCCATTACGTGATTCTATATACACCTATATTAGGTGACCGTAAAATTACTTAATAGGCACAATAATGCTCTCACGGATACGTAGATTAATTGAGCCGCTAACATTAAAAATAGGTATGTGGCTGGGTAGTTATGGTGCTGAACCTAATATACTTACCTTAGTAGGTCTACTTTTGTCAATTACTGTTCCTATATTTGCATACTATTCTTTGCTGACTATCAGCCTCATACTAGTGATTTTGTCAGCTTTATTTGACTACCTAGATGGCGCTGTTGCTAAAGCACTTAATAAACGCTCATCTTTTGGGGCGTTCTTAGATTCATTTTCGGATAGAGTATCAGATTTTTGTTATTCCATAGCTTTATGGTTGGCAGGTATTAATGCATTATACATAATGATTTACATCACAACTTCATATTTAATAAGTTACATAAGAGCCAGAGCTGAGGCACTGGGCATTAGATTAGAAGGTGTAGGCATCATGGAAAGAGGCGAAAGAGTAATTATAACCATAGCTGTCTATGCGGTCATTATACTAACGGAATCCGCTACCATTCCCACATATATTATAGTCGTCATGATTTTCTTAAACTTGGTAACTATTATTCAAAGGATATATCACACATACAGGGGGTTGAGTAAGAAATGAATAGTAATGCATGGATTTTTACCCTGGGAAATGAAGTCGTAGAAGGTAGGATAGTAAATACTAATGCTGCATTTCTAGGACGAAAACTTTCACTACTAGGTTTCAGTGTGATAGCAAATATTTCATTACGCGATGACATTAACTTAATCAGTAAGTTACTTAAATACGCACTACTGGAGAAGCCTAAGATAATAATTACAACTGGCGGTCTTGGTCCAACAT
>CAYZJX010000047.1:0-9083 GCA_964479035.1 uncultured Desulfurococcaceae archaeon | reverse complement strand
ACTCACAACTCACTTCCTTGATGCCAGTGACGTAAGATACGTGAGGAATACCTAAAAATTCAGCCACCTCAGGACCCACCTGCCCTGTATCACCGTCAACGGACTTCTCACCACAAATAATCAGGTCGAACTCACCTATTTTCTTGATGGCTGATGCAAGCGTGTACGAAGTTGCTAGAGTGTCCGAGCCAGCAAATCTCCTGTCACTAAGTAGTATAGCCCTATCAACACCTCTAGCTAGTGCGTCCCTTAAGGCAGGTTCAGCATGCGGCGGAGCCATCGAAATAACTGTAACGGTACCGCCAATAGACTCCTTAATTCTAACAGCAGCTTCTATAGCATGTAAGTCAAAAGGATTTATTTCTAGCTTAGCTGATGATCTATCAACAACACCCTTCTTTACATCAAATTTGACCTTCTCAATATCTGGTGCCGGCTTCAT
Source organism: uncultured Desulfurococcaceae archaeon (assembly GCA_964479035.1). Classification (GTDB taxonomy): domain Archaea; phylum Thermoproteota; class Thermoprotei_A; order Sulfolobales; family NBVN01; genus B83-G16. The sequence continues at coordinate 8,641 of CAYZJX010000047.1, read as the reverse complement.
TAAAACAATAATCTTCATTTTAAATCACCTTTTCTAATATATGTATCAACACGCATTACCTTAACCCTCATAAAGTAACATTACTATGATTCACAGTTAACTTTAAAGTATTTTCTATCCTTCAGGAAAACCCCTAATTGCATGTTAAATAAAGCTTGGAAAAACCGACATATTATTTAATAGCTACCAGCACCAGCCCTCCAGCACGTACTGGCTCTACATCAGTTCTTTTGAGGTCATCATATGTAACGTACTTACGGAATCCCGCTATTTTAGCACGCAACTTAAGTTCATTAGCTATGTAAGCTCTAAGCTTCTCGCGGTCTACTAGCACTGTAATTCCCTCTTCCTTAAGTTAACAATAATAGTTCTCTCCCAATTAACTATAGCCGATCAGTACTCATTGTTACTGAGTCAAGTACGAACATATTCAAGTTATCGTAATCTACCCCCATATAATGGGCTCTCCCCTCAACCACTTCTCAGCCCTGAAGGGATTAGGAACATCAACTATGAATACACCGCCTCTTCTCAAGCCTTTGTAAATTCCCTTCATAGTACTCTCCATATCCTCATCCGTTACATTAAAGTTAATGCTTGTAAAGAAGCATGTTACGGCATCAAATTCTTCATTAAAGCCTAAATTCCTCATGTCACCGATTTCAAACAGTGCATTAACTCCTTTCTCCCTAGCTTTTCCTCTAGCTATCTATATCACTTCCTCTCTGATATCTACTTCAACTACATTAAACCCCCTTCTTAGCAAGCTCAATAGAAGGTCCTCCAGTCCTACACGCTAAGTCAAGTACATCCCTAACTTCTATTTCAGCATCATGCCTAAAGACATCAGTGACGAAGTGTACTATCTTAGGTACACTCCTCATTAAGTAATCCTTAGTAAATTAAGTCATAGTATTTTTGAATACCTAGCATATAGTGGGGAAGTCAAAGCAGCCGTACCTAGGTACCTGCATTATTAACCTTAAAATAAATACCTCATCTCATAACTCCAGCAGCATATAATACCGTTAATTAATAATCTTAAGTAACAGCACTTACCTAGTGCCTGTGTAGGGATACTAATCCGGTATCTCTCTTGATAATTTCTCAATTTTAACTAGCTTATCGACCTCAGCTCTCTCATCTATGTCTGCCCTATTAACATACCTTAATTCACTTACTTCAGCATTCTTTCCAACATTAACGTATTTCCCCTCAATTAAGTCGACCTCAGCTTTCTTCCCGACCTCGACTTCCTCGCCAATAACCTCACTTACTTCAGCTTCTTTTCCGATTCTGATCTCACGCGCTATAACCTTAGCATATACTTTCGACTTTCTCCCTATAATTACCTTCCTAGCCAGCACTTCATCTGCTCTAAGGGACCCGTTGATAGTTACTTCAACAGCAGCTACCTTAAGCACCTTTAAGCTACCCGAGACTTCAAGTTCACTACACTTTAATTCATTATCAATCGAAGCACTTCCTGAGATACTTACTTCATTACTCTCTAGGTTCCCCCTTATGCTGATGCTCCCCGAAACCTTAAGCTCCTTAACTCTTAAGTCGCCACTGATGGTCCCAGATCCGCTAACGCGCAGTTCCTCACCCTCAGCATTACCCTCGATTTTCAGTGAGCCACTAATACTTAATCTCCCGAACTTGAGGGGGCCCTTTAGCTTTACGGACCCGCCAGCTGATAACTCCTCAATTTCCTGCATTATGTTAGTCCCGCATAAGCACTAACTTCATAAGTTATAAGTGAGACTCACAATTTGTGAGTTAAATGAGGAAGTACAGGTGCTGGCATGACATAATCGAGTCGATACTTAAGTCACTAGTTAAGGGAGATGTAGGAATTACTGAGCTATGTCTTCAAGCTAAGATACCAGTAGACAGGGGTAAGGTCATTATTAATTACTTACTAAAGCATGGACTAATAGTTAAGTATAGTACCGACAGAACAGTATATTACAGAATTACGGAAAGAGGTTATGAGTGGTTGGGTGCTTACCAGTACCTGAAAGAGCTACTGCCTAAACCACAGTAACTAAAAGCACGTACTCTATTCAGTCATAAGGGTTCCTAGAAGTTATGCGGGTACTCTTTAGAATTAGGAGTTATGTAATAGTTGCCGTTCCCCTAGCTGTCATTATTTGCCCTTCGTCAGCGATGATAGCGTATGGTGGTTGGGGAGCTAAGCATTTGTTTGCGGGTAAGGACGCAGTCATGTGCTAGCTGCTTAGTTCATGCTGAGTTCGCATGTAATGTAGTACTTCGTACTGAATCCATAAAATTGATTTGCCTCACATGAAGTATAGTACTTGAGGCATCTGAAATGATGTCTGATAGACTACTTAACTTAGTCGATAGCTATTCTAAATGGGTTCTAGAGGTTCTCTCCAAGCTCGTGTCCGTCCCTACGGTTAATCCACCAGGTGAGAACTTCAAGGAGTTTGTTGATTGTGCTGAGTCAATACTTAAGGACTTAGGTATGGATGTAAGAATTTACGAGGTCCCTAAAAATGAGGTTGCTAAGTACTACCCTGACTATGCTGAATACCCTAGGTATATACTTATAGCTAAAGCAGGTAGCAGTGAGCCTGTAATTCACTTTAATGGCCACTACGACGTAGTTCCTCCGGGGTCAGGCTGGGACAGGGACCCCTTTAAGCCTGTTGTTGATGGTGACAGGTTCTACGGTCGTGGAGCAGTAGATATGAAGGGAGGTATTGCTGCAGCAATACTTGCTGTGAGGGCTTTCACAGAAGTATTTAAGGACTTCAGGGGCAGTATTGAAGTTGCTTTAGTACCTGATGAAGAAATCGGTGGGCGTACAGGTACGGGGTACCTAGTCGAGAAAGGGCTTTCGAGACCTAATTACGTAATAATAGGTGAGCCTAGCAGCATAGATAAGGTCTGGATAGGTCATAAAGGTGCTGTATGGGCTTACATAGAAGTCTATGGCAAGCAGGCTCACGGGTCATCACCCTGGCTAGGTATTAATGCATTTGAGTACATGGTTAAAGTTGCTCAAGAATTCATGAAGAGGTACATTAAGTCTCTCGAAGGGAGGGTCAGTAAGTACGAGTACGATGACCCAAGGGGTGCTAAGCCTACAGTAACCTTAGGTGGTGAGGTGAGAGGGAGTACTAAGGTCAATATAGTTCCTGGATACTATGCATTCTCGATAGACAGGAGGTTAATTGTTGAAGAGAATCCCGATCAAGTTGAGGAAGAGCTTAAGGAATTTGTAGAAAGTCTCCAGAAGGAATTTCCTAACGTGAAATTAAACCTAAAATTGATAAGTAAGCTACTTCCATCGGCAACAAGCCCTGACAGTAAGTTAGTTAGGGTAGCTTCATCTGCAGCTCAAGAAGTATTAGGTAGAAAGCCTAAGACAACCGTATGTGTTGGAGGATTGGATTCACACTATTACAGTAGCAAGGGCATTGAAGTTATAACCTATGGGCCAGGTCCTACAACTAATGCGCATATGGCTAATGAATACGTCTCAGTGAGTGAGTTACTAAGTATGGCAAAAATATACGCTACCATAATGCGAAAACTACTCACCGCATAAGATGAAGCGCAGCACCAGCAACGTGATGCAACCAAACTACACAAATTACTTTATTTATTTTTAATTTAATTTATTCTAACTACTTTACTCTAATGACAAGGAAAATGAGATACATCACAAGACCAAGTGAGTTCACTATATCAGTATTTAATTGCCACATTAATGACATTTGATTAATATGGGTAATCTAAACAGCACAGTCAATATACTTGCTAATTACAATATATTAATAAAATACTGATAAAATAAAAAGTAAAACAATATGCAAACTACAAGAGCCTTGTATTAAATACTGGAATTCTTCTCTTCACTGGGCACTCTCGGCTTAGGTCTAAAGAAGCTATAAGCCCCTATAATGACAAGAACAATTAAGAATGTTAATAAATTAGTTTGTGATAGTCCGCCCTCATTATTGCTGTTGACTGTGGTGTTAGTACTTCCTTCTTGCTTAGTAACTGAAGATGGTGAAGCAGCTAGTGTAAGTGCTGGATCCAATATTAGTAGGCAGGCTGCGAGCGTAATTAGCAGTGCTAATACTTCTAATTTACACTTAACTGCAGTACTTGCACAATGCATTCTCATCAATACGCATTACCTACTACCTTAACCCTATAATTAGGAATATAAATGTGTGGGTGCAATAAGTATTATTGCTTAATATACTCGTAGAGACTCCTGTCCCTAGTTCTTAATGCCTCATTAACTACTTTTTCAATAATTTCAGGAGGTACTTTATGTTTCTTCTTAAGAAACTCAGCTAATTCTTTAGGTGTTGGGTTCTTCATCAATGGACCTCTTACTAGTGCGTGTCTTACTGTTAGCTTTATCTGCCAACTACCAGCAGGATACACGTACTCCGGCTCTATCTCCCTAAGGATTATAGTTCTTGCTTGCTTACCAATACTTCTTAAGTACTCGAGTAAAGGTGTTCTTGCAGCAATAAACCCTCCATCCATTACGCTCAGATGTCCTCTGAAGTCATCCCTGACTTCGAACGCTGTCGGAGTTTTCCCAGGATTCCATAAGCTACTGGGTCTCCAAACCTCAATCCATGATGTAGAATACCTGCCCGGAGTTATTATTACCGTGTACTTATTGTGCATGTATGAAGCATGAAAAACCAGCACGTTACTGACCGCGTACCTAGTCCTGATATCTCTAAGTAAGTATGACGAAATTATAGAATCTACTGCAGTAATTCCCCACCTAGTAGGCACTGCCCTCTTCCACCGCTTCTTCCCCAAGAACCCAAGGGTTAGTGCGCGAACAATTACGTAAAAGTCTATGTTGTCTCTGTATAGAGCCCATGCTGCCTCACTAGCTTTAACATCATCCCATATGAGTTTTTCTAACTTAGGATGTAGTTTAGGATTGTCTATAATCCTAACTTTTTCTGCTGGAGCTGAAGCACCTGAGGGCGGGAGAATCGGGCTGAAGGTAATTATTAATTTTGGAGGTCTCCTGAGCCTCGCCTCCATATCAACTGGCTTTTCAGACAATCCTGCAAGACCTACTTCCTTCTCATACAGAACTTCAGGCTTCCTAACATCAACTCTTACTGATGCATGAATAAGTCTGCTACGTAGACCTATGATATCTCTTAAGTTCAGCCTTAAGTGCCAGTCACTAGGCGAGTCATAGAACTTAGCTTCAGTACCATAAATTCCTGGAGGTACCCCAAAATATACATTTACTTTCGGGTACCCGCTTTCACCTACTATAGCTGTCGGTGGTGAAGCACCATCTACCTCCCTACCTCTCACACACATGAAGCTCCTGACCCTACTCCTGAGACTAACTAAGATGGGGCAATACCCGAGACCACATAAGTTCCTAGCCCCCTTACACCTCACGCAGAATTCTCTAGGTATCCTACCTGAAGGCATTACCGCTGGCCTCACTAATTAAGTATAGCACCTAAGGTACTTGTCGGTATGAGAATTATTAAAAGTAGCTTGAAAATGCAGAGTACTCCTTAAGTACTAGTAGAATTACCGATTTACTTCAAGTAATAGCACTTAAAGCGAAGGATGGCGACTAATTTAATGGATGAAAGCTGTGGTAAGAGATCACACTATCTTAGTAATTACAGTTGTTTTCTTATTGATTGTTTGCTTCTCGTATCTTATAGGCCACTACATAGGTAGTGGATACACTGTTGAAATGCGGTATTTTGTGTGGTCTAAGCCCAGCAGATTATCAATAGCAAACTTTTCAGTACCACAGCAGCACCCAGTAATGCTTGTTTCAGGTCCTGCTTACGAACGTGTTTTCATTAATACCTCAAAACCACTTAAATTTTCCTCACCTCCACACACTGAGGGCAATATATCATGTAGAGTTGTCGCAGGTTACGGCTACTATGAATGTTATGGGACAGGCTATATTTTTGAGCCTATTGGTAGGATGATGGAGATAATATCGGGTAATGAAGTTACGAAGTACTATTACAGTGGTGTAGCAGCAGGGCCAGCAGGAACCTATGTGATCCTGTATGGCTATAAGTTCTCTCTCTTCATGATAGTGTTTGCAGTTCCAGTAGTTTACGTGCTTCTTGCTTATGCTCTCCTGAAGTACTCATACGGTAAGTTCCCGCGGGAGTCGTTTTATGTACTTTACATAATTTCAGTACTGCTCAGTACAGCACTAATCTATAGCGGTGGGGCTAATGGACTTAGTACTGTTCCGGAGGAGTTAAGCGTGATTAAGAATTACCTTCTCAATACTGTGTATGTGGCACTAGTAGAGGTTCCAATAATTTATGCTGCTGTGTACTTTGTATATAGTAGGTTAAGAATGAGAAAGTAAGTATGAAAAATAAGTTTGTTAAGTACCTTACTCACTGGATTTGTGAAGCCACTTCGGTAAATTAGGTATAGGCTTTAACTTTTTAGTATAGTATCCTACTGGGCAGACGTACTGGCACGTATTACATCCGCTGTAACCATGCCTCTTCTTAAAGACCTTATTAAACATCCAGCACGCCTCAAAGTCTACATATCCGTCCGGCTTAATGGCATGTACTTCACATGCCTCAATACAGCGCATGCACCCCAGAATTCTCCTAGCAGCTAGGCAGAGGTTCTCACTGAGCGGCTTCCCGGGTTTCAGCGGTGCATTAGTTATTACAGCTCCTAGCCTTACTCTAGGACCGTATTCAGGGGTTATTAGTAGGGCACTAATTCCTATAGAACCCATGCCAGCCTCCTGGGCCAGCACCTTTATTGGTATCATAGTCTCCTCCTGAACTTCAGTATGGTGGGCTGTTGGTGAGCTAGATACTGCTTCAGCACCAAATATCTCATATATTGGGATGGCGTCGTATCCTAGGTCTTGAAGGTACCTGCCAGTCCAGTAGCTTAATTCGTTAAGCAACGTATTCATCATGATGTTCTGCCTAGAAACTAGGATGCCTGGCTTCATTAACACGGTATCTACATTCCTTAATGCTAAGATAATGACGGACTTTGCATCATCCAGGTAGTGATGAGGTGGAACCCACAGGAAGTACTCCTTAGCTAGCTGGGCAGCCCTGTCCGCAGATATTATAGAAACTAAGTCAGCACCCTTAGACTTTACGTATTCTATAACTTTTCTAGTTAGTTCATCACTCATTTGTTCTTCTTCAATTTTCTTCTTCTCATTTAATATTCTCTCAATGAACTCAATCCACTTTTCATTCTTACTTACATACATTTTGAATCACCTTAAGTGACTTCAATTTATGTACGACTTTACGTAAAGTGATTGTCATTACAGCTAAAAACATGTTATGCCAACTTCCTATTGGCGAGTTCATGAATCTTCTCTATTTTCTCTGGGCTGACAGGCTTCGTCACTAAGCTAACAGCTATAAACAGTATGACATTTACTAGTAGGCCCCACCATCCTGACATGATGCCAAGTGCTTTAATTTCAGGTGGTGGCAAGAACTGCATCCATATAGTAACTAGTGTACCACCTATTAATCCAGCTAGTGCTCCAGCTCTCGTCGCTCTTTTCCAGAAGAGTACGCCGAGGAGTAAGGGCAGAAACTGCGCTGTACCGCTTGTTGCTACAGCACCTATGTATGCTAAGAACTCAGGTTTCTGGAGAGCGAACACGTAGGCCGTAATCAATGACAATATAATGACTGCTCTGCCTAAGTTTATTGCTGCACCCTCGGATATCTTTATTCTTAATCCCTCAACAATGTCTTTTGCTGTGAGGACTGATATGGCGTGTGCCTGCTGATCTATAGTGGACATTGCTGCTGCTAATCCGCCAGCAAGTATTACGCTGGCAAATGCTACTGGTGTGTACTTTATGAGAAGAACAGGCATTACACTGTCTGGCTTAGCTAGGTTAGGCTCGAGTATTCTGCCTGCGAATCCTATGAACATGGACATTAAGAATGCTGTGGCCAGTATTGGTAGCAAGCCACCAGTAACTCTTATGGCTTTTTCACTCTTAGCTGAGAGCATGTTGAGTATCATCTGCGGCCCCATAATACCTCCAATAGCTATTATTGGGAAGGAGAACCACAGCCCCCAGAATACAGGGCTCTTAACAATTACTAACTCCGGGTGGTGCTCTATAATCCAGTTCATAATGTTTTGGGGCCCGCCAGCAAGAGCAACAATTACTGTACCACCAATAAATATTCCGAAGGTTAAGAGTATACCCTGGATGATGTTAGTCCAGGCAGCAGCTCTCTTGCCGCCTATAGACGTGTAGATCATTATAGTCAATGTAATTATAAGTGCACCTAACCAGAAAGGTACGAGTCCCTGTGTGCTTGCTTCGAAAATATACCCAGCACCCATTATTTGGACCTGCATGTACGGTATAGTGAAGGCAATTAGTACTATCGCTAGGAGGAACCTCAGCAGCTTTGAACCGTAATAGTCCTCAACAATATCTCCTGGACTTACGTAACCCAGCTGTCTGCCCAGCCTCCAGACCCTCACACCAACCACAACTAGGAGTAGACCGAAGATGGCGTTAGTCATTAAATTAGCTAGGAATGTAATCCCCCTGCCATAGAACCAGCCGTTCGAGCCTAGGAACGCGAGGACG
>CAYZJX010000046.1:0-9107 GCA_964479035.1 uncultured Desulfurococcaceae archaeon | reverse complement strand
AATCCTTAAACTTAAAAGCGATATCATTAGTATGTGGAGGGAGTGATATTAAATGCCGCTTAAGGAGGGCGACATGGTACTAATAGAGTACTCCGTATTTATTAAGGAGACAGGTGAGTTAGTTGAGACTACTTCAGAGACCATAGCTAAGCTCCATAAGAAGTACAGAGAGGGTGAGGTATACGAGCCTGAGGCAATAGTTATTGGAGAAGGCAGGTTTGTTGAAGGTTTTGAGGAAGCGCTAAAGAACGCAGAAGTAGGCAGTGAATATGAGGTAGACGTTCCTCCAGAAAAAGCATACGGACCTAGAGACAGGAGTAAGGTAAAGACATTCTCACGCCGTGTATTTATAAGGAATAACATAGTGCCTGAGGTTGGTAAAGAAGTAACAATAAATAATGTGACAGGCAGAATTATAGCAGTTGAGGGAGGAAGGGTTGTAGTAGATTTTAACCACCCACTAGCAGGCAAGACGCTTAAGTTTAAGTTTAAGGTACTTAAGAAAGTGGAGGACGCTGTTGAAAAAGTAAAGTACTTTATTAAGAGAAGGCTCAAAAAGATAAACATAGAAGCAATTAACGTAAGTAAGGACGATGAGAGGAAGGCAGTAATTATTGAACTCCCTAAGGAATACAGGCTAGCTGACGGTGTACAAATAGTTAAGTACTTGGTATCAAGAGATGTAATTAAGTGGGTTCCTGAAGTAAATGAAGTTGTGTTCACAGAGAAATTCACTAAGGACGAATTTACAGGTGAGTCGGGTGAGCAGTCAGAAGAAGCAGCCTGAGGTAAACATAGGTGTTGTAGGTCACGTAGATCACGGGAAGACAACGCTGGTCCAGGCGATAACAGGTATTTGGACGGCTCGTCACTCGGAGGAGCTTAAGAGAGCAATGACAATTAAGTTAGGTTACGCTGATGCAGATATATATGAGTGTAGTGACCTACCGGAGCCTGATAAGTTTGTGTCTGACCCAAGTAGGTGCAAGAGTGAGGTAAATTACAGAAGAAGTGTTTCATTTGTTGATGCGCCAGGGCACGAGGTATTGATGGCCACCATGCTTTCTGGTGCAGCATTAATGGATGGTGCAGTACTTGTTGTAGCAGCTAATGAGCCCTGCCCACAACCCCAGACCCGGGAACATTTTGCAGCGCTTGACATTATAGGTGTTAGAAACTTAGTAGTAGTTCAAAATAAGGTTGATGTAGTGTCGAAGGAGGAGGCTATAAAGAACTATAAGCAAATTAAGGAGTTCCTTAAAGGAACATGGGCTGAGGACGCTCCGATAATACCTGTAAGTGCTCTCCATAAGGTGAATGTAGATGCAGTGATTATGGCCATAGAGAAGCTTATTCCAACACCTGAGAGAGACTTAACATCACCACCTTTAATGTTTGTTGTTAGGTCATTTGAGGTAAACAAGCCAGGCACACCACCTAATGAGCTTGTAGGTGGTGTAGTAGGTGGTTCACTGCTACGTGGAGTTCTTAGGGTAGGCGATGAGATAGAAATAAAGCCTGGCATTAGGATAGAGAAGGGAGGTAGGATCACTTATGAACCACTAACATCGGAGGTAGTAAGTATCAGATTTGGCGCGCGTGAGTATGATGAGGCAAGACCAGGAGGTCTCGTTGCTATAGGCACTAAGTTAGATCCAGCATTAACTAAAGCAGATAGATTAGTCGGTAATGTGCTAGCTAAGGCGGGTACTCTACCTGATCCTCTTACAACTGTAACTATTGAGTATAAGCTTATGGAGAGAGTAATAGGCACCAGAGAACTCATTAAGGTTCAACCCTTGGCTAGGGGGGAGAGGATAATGCTGACGGTGGGTGCGGCAGTTACGTTGGGGATAATAACTAAGCTAAGTAAGGATAGAATGGAGTTAACGCTGAGGAGACCTGTAATTGCTTGGGAAGGTATGAGGGCAGCGATTAGTAGGCAAGTTCTAGGACGCTGGAGACTCGTAGGCTGGGGGAAGGTAGTAGGCGCGTAATAGAGTAGGTACTCATGGCAGGGAAAATAAGTACTAAAATAGGAAAATGCAGGATTATATTGGATACCAGCGTGTTGCTAATGCTATATGAAGGAATAGACATAATTGAAGAGATAGAGAACTCATTAGATACTAAATGTGAGTTCTTAACTCTGCCCATAGTCATTAGTGAATTAATGAAGTTAAAGAATCAAAGAAGCGGGTGGAGAAGCAAAGCAGCGGCTGTGGCATTGCGGTACATCAAGAGCAGAGTCAAGATGTTTGAGGCAGGTTTTAACAGAGAATACAGCACAGCTGATGATGCGATAATTGATATAGCTAAGAATTACGGGGATGAATTTGTTTATGCAACAGTGGATAAGGAGCTGAAGCAGAAGTTGAGGGAACTTAACGTACCTATACTCACGTGGTGGTTTGGAAGACGAAAGTTCGTTATTGTGACCTGATAATACTTAAAAATAGAATTCATAAACCATATAGTTGGTTCTGGTGGTAGAATGTTCAGGCTGATAGAGATTGAAGATATAATCAGAGTTCCTCCAGATAGGTTCGGTGAGGAGCTAGAGAGGATAGCATATGAGCAGCTTAGGGAAAGGTACATAGGTAGAGTTGACAGAGACTTAGGGCTAGTTATCGCTATAACTAACATCAGAGTAGAGCCTGAGGGTATTATTTTGCCGGGCGATGGCGCTACCTACCACAAAGCTAGGGCTGACTTCATTACCTACTATCCAGTAAACAATGAAGTGGTTGAGGGCGAAGTCGTAGACGTGAAGAAGATTGGTATATTCGTTAACATCGGTCCTATAGATGCTTTTGTACATATATCGCAGATAACGGATGATAGGATGATGTATGATGAAGCTAGGGGCACACTAATAGGTGAAGAGACGAAGTTAACGATAAGTAGAAGTGATGTAGTCAGGGGAAGAATAGTTAACGTAACAATAGCGCCGCCAGCACTTATAAGAGTTGGTATGACACTTAGGCAGCCGGCTTTGGGTAAGGTTAAGGAGGGAGTCAGGTAGTGCCAGCAAGAAGGAAGTACTCAAAGTTATTTAAGGCATGTGTTAAGTGTAAGTACTTAGTGCCTTTGGACACGCCTAAGTGTCCTGTTTGTGGATCAGAAAACTTTACGGAAAACTGGTCAGGTATGGTAATCGTAGTTGATATTGAGAGGTCTGACATAGCTAAAATGCTAAATATTAAGGTGCCGGGAAGATATGCAATACGGCTGGGGACCTAATACTAATTAACTGCATAAATAGAGGAGGCTAAGAGTTAAATTTCGTTCACAACTAAAATAGGAGTAGGTGGAAGCTGCATGCAGGGGCAAGAAATAAAGGCTTTAAGGACTACGACACTTCCAGGTGGAGCAGTACTCCATGTAATTAGAGAAAGGGACAACAAGGTAATTGGTAGGCTAGAAGCTTACTGTATAGTAACACACATAGGCAAGGGAACGCCATCACGTAAAGAACTAATAGAGGCAATGTCATCACTGTATTCTAAGCCACCAGAGCTAATTGTCGTTAAGTACGTTAGAAGTGACTACGGAATAGGGAGGTCACGTGTCAAAGTACATATTTACGAAAGTGTTGAGAGATTAAAGAGTTTTGAACCTGAGTACATACTTAAGAGACATGGGGTGAGCTAGTATGGCATGGAGGCACAAGCTATACGAGTATAACTACGAAAAGGGAACAATTAAGCTGAAGAATAAGGTATGCCCAAAATGCGGCAGGGTCATGGCATTTCACAAACAGCCAGTACCACGCTGGCATTGTGGCTACTGTAGTTATGTTGAGTATGTTAGAAAGTAACTAGGTCGTTTTATTGATGAAAGCTATAGTACTTGGAATAGAGTCAACAGCACATACTTTTGGTGTAGGTGTGGTTAATGAATCTGAGGTCATAGCTGATATTAGGTACAAATACGAACCAGAGAAAGGTGGTATACATCCTAGGGAGGCAGCTCTATACTTTATGAGTGTAGGACCTAAAGCTATTTTAGAAGCACTGAAGACTGCAAAAGTAAATGCAAGAGATTTAGCAGGCATTGCTATTGCTTTAGGTCCCGGCCTTGGTCCGTGTTTAAGAGTAGGTGCCACTTATGCTAGGGCTATGGCTGTTTACTTGAGTAAGTCGCTTATCCCAGTTAATCACGCAGTAGCCCACATAGAAATAGGTAAATTAATTACGAATGTTAAAGATCCGCTTGTAGTGTATCTGTCAGGAGGCAATACACTAATCGCAGCATTTAATGAAGGTAGGTACAGGATCTTTGGTGAGACGCTTGATATTGCCTTAGGGAACTTCATGGACACATTTGTGCGTGAAATAGGGCTAGCGCCTCCGTACGTAATAAGTGGTGTACATCAGCTAGATATATGTGCAGAAAAAGGAAGGAAATTAATTGACTTACCATACGTTGTTAAGGGGCAGGACGTATCCTTCTCAGGTCTGCTGACAGCTGCACTTAAGGCAGTTAAGAAGGGTCACGCCATCGAAGATGTGTGTTATACTGTCAGAGAAATAGCATATTCAGCGATAGTTGAGGTTTCAGAAAGAGCTCTAGCACATACTGGGAAGAAAGAAGTACTGGTTGTCGGTGGCGTAGCAGCTAGTAAGTACTTAAAGGAGAAATTTGAAGTTATGGCAAAGTTACGGAACACTGAATTAGCTATCGTACCACCTAAGTATGCGGTAGATAATGGCGCGATGATAGCGTGGACAGGGTTCTTGGCCTTTAAGTCAAATATTACTGTAGAACCTGAGAAAGCTTATGTTAGGCAGAGGTGGAGACTCGATGAAGTTGACATACCATGGATTAAGCAGTAAACTTGAAGTAATTGCGGTTGGTGCTGAAGCGGTTTTATTAAAAGGATACTTTCTAGGCATTAAATCTGTGTATAAGGTTAGAGTACCTAAGCCGTATAGAGACCCTAAATTGGATCTTAAAATAAGGCGAGAACGCACGTTAATAGAGGCTAAGCTTATAGCCTCGGCTAGAAAGGCTGGTATTAACACGCCTTATATTCTCTTAATAGAGCCTGAGGCTGGGGTAATAATCATGGAATATCTTGAGGGTGACTTACTTAGGAATACATTAAATAGCCTGCCTGATCATGAATTACGTAAAATACTAGAGCTTGTTGGTGTAATGACTGGAAGAATGCATAATGAAGGAATAATTCACGGAGATTTAACAACATCAAACATTATCATACACCAACATACGAGAGAGCCCTACCTAATAGACTTTGGCTTAGCTAAGATGAGTGAAGATATTGAAGATAAGGGAGTTGATGTACACCTATTCTTGAGGTCGCTAGAGAGCACGCATTTCATAGTTAAGGATGAGGCCTACAAGTACTTTCTTGCAGGTTACGGTAAGGTAGTTGGTGAGGAGAACCTAGCTAAAGTTGTAAGTAAGGTTAGGGAAATAAGATTGAGGGGGAGATATGTTGAGGAAAGGAGAAGGAGGCGCCATTAGAGTATATGTAGTTACGAAGAATGAGGGTAAGGCTAGGGAGTTCATAGAATTAGGTAGAGCATTTGGAATCAAAATAGATATAGTTAGGATACCTAAGATTGAGATACAGTCAGAAGATCTCAGGGAAATAGCTATGTATTCGGCAATTAATGCCTTAGCTCATGTCAGAGACAATGTAATGGTTGAGGATGCTGGCTTATTTATTGATGCGTTAAATGGTTTTCCAGGACCCTACAGTAGCTATGTCTACAAGAAGCTAGGTGTGAAGGGGATACTTAAACTCATGAATGGTGTCAGGAATAGGAGAGCATGTTTTAAGTCGATAATGGCATTTGCCTCACCTACAGGTTTAATGAAAGTTTTTGAAGGAGTAGTTTGCGGCAGGATAGCTCCTAACGCGAGAGGCAGCAGGGGCTTCGGCTTTGATCCCATATTTATTCCTGATGGAGAGAGTAGAACATTTGCTGAGATGAGTATTAGTGAGAAAAACAGGTACTCACATCGTGCTAAGGCATTCAGGAATTTAGCTGAGTGGTTGCGAACAGCTTTTAAAGCCTCAGATACTCTTACGTGATAGGGAGGTTTAGTAATGAATAAAGGTAAGAAAAAAGGACAATCGCACTCAACAAGGCCTCCAGTAACTGTAGCACCCAAGTGGGTTCAGTACTCACCTGAGGAAATAGAAATGATAATAGTTGAGCTAGCAAAGAAGGGATATACGCCGTCAATGATAGGTATTATACTTAGGGATCAATATGGAATACCGCTTACAAGGCCTGTACTAGGTGTTAAGTTACAGAAGATTCTAGAGAAGTACGGTATAACACTGACTATACCTGAGGATCTCTACTATTTAATAAGGAGAGCAGTAAATTTGAGGAGGCATCTAGAGGAGCACCCGAAAGATACGCACAGTAAGAGAGGCTTAATAGAAATTGAGTCGAAAATCCACAGATTAGTAAAATATTACAAGAAGATAGGTAGGTTACCGCCCGACTGGAGATACGATCCAGAAAGGGCAAGAATACTTGTTTCACAGCCATTAATCAATATACCTAAGGAACTAAGGAGTTAAAATACCTTAAGACTTTAAAATTAAAATAATAGAATGATTATAGGGTAATTGCTTGCCTCTAAGCTTTCATAGCAGTAATACCTCAGATATTTTTAGGGATTTTATTGAGAGTATAAAAGAATCTGAAAATTATGTACGGGTAATTATTGATTATAGCTTAGAGTCAGCTGTTGTTGGAGGTCTCTTATGTAAAGCACTAAGGGAATTTGATATAGCATTTGAACTGATTAATGACCTCTTGGAAATTCCTATAGACGATACAAAGCAATTCTTAATTAACACTGAAGTTGGTAGAGGGGGCAGCGCATTAGCTCTAATGACATCAAATACGAATGCTGTACGACGAACAAGAGTAGGCTATGTAGTAGGAGCTCCTGTTCTTGAAGAAAAACTGCTTGATGTGATTAGTGAGTACATTATAGTTCCGAGAGAAATTAAGTATTTACTGGCATCATCTATCCTAGCAAAACATACTCCAAGGCTTCTTAGGGGTAAATTAAGTCTTAATGAGGAAAAATTCATTGGTAAACTTGAGAAGGAGAATTTAATAAAGAAAGTTGTTGGGCCAATGATAATTGGCTGGGAGTACTTGGGACCTGAAGTAGCAGTAAGGTTTAGTATGGACTTACTTGTCCTAAAATTCTTTATGAGAGATGTTAGTGAGGAAGTAAGTGAAGACATTATAGCTAAGGAGTTAGGAGTTAGTAAAGAGGAAATAATAGGTAGTAATTATATAATTAAGCATGATTGGTGTATTAAGGATCTTTATTACTTAGCTTACTTACTGATGTGTATTGTTGACGAAGATGGTGTCGAAGGACTTATTGCTGCAGTTCTTAATCCTAATACTATAGTATGGCATGCTCTAAGAATGTATGAATACTTAAGGAAATTGAGAGTAGCAATAGATGAATTTCTCGTGGGTAATTGGGAGGCGGAGGGAAAGTTTAAAGTAATGCATATTAAGGATCCACCGCCCTTAAGTATGCTAACTAAGATACTGCAGGGCTTAGGCAAGATAAGGTATGATGAGGTAGTGATAAATGAACTTGCTGGCAAAGTAATTATTCCACTACAAGTACTTTCTCGAAGGAGTAGGGGAGAGTTACGCACTAGAGCAAAAGTTGAGGGAGGTTATGCTATTCTCTCATCTACTGATGTTTTAAGCAAGGTGGGCACGTAGTGATTAGGGCTACCCTAAATTTAAGATTATGTAAAAAACAGCTGGTTGAATCCGTTGCTAGGGCACTCCAACCTGACAATGAGAGACCGCCATCTAATTTTAAAATTAAACACTTAATTAACAGTAAATGTGAGTTAGCTTACTTAATAGAAGGCAGGAGTGAAAATATTGTGAGAGATCTCTTAACGCTTCTCTCAGTAGTTGATGAAATTTCAAGATTAACTGAAGCTCTAAAGACTCTCTTTAAGGAATTAAATGAGCATAATTAATCCTTGGTGTGATCCTAGCTTTAATTCTTATAAACCCCATATACATCTACATTCTAGGTTGGCGGTGATGCCGAAGGTAACAATAAGAGATAAGTGGAAGTTGAAGAAGTGGTACACTGTTCTAGCTCCACCTCTATTTGGAAACGTACCCATAGGAACCACACCAGCCGACAGGGAATGGAAACTCTTAGGGAGAGTGTTTGAAGTTACCTTATTTGACCTTACTGGGGACTTCAGTAAGCACCACATACACCTATACTTCCAGGTACATGAGGTTAAGGATAATGTAGCATATACTAGATTTAAGGGACATGAACTTGCTAGGGACTACATTAAGTCTATTGTGAGAAGAAAGTCAAGTAAAGTTGCTGCAATAGTAAATGTAACTACTAAGGATGGCTTCGGACTCAGAGTAACGGGGGTAGCACTAACAGCATTTAGATGTAAAACAAGCCAGAAAAGAGCAATTAGGAAAATGATGTTTAAGATTTTAGATGAGAAAGCAAGAGAAATGACTCTTGATGAGTACGTTAAAGCGATGATCTTTGGCAAGCTAGCAGCTGAGATAATGGAGCAGGGTAAAAAGATATATCCAATAAGGAAGGCGGAAATATATAAGTCAAAGTTATTGACTATACCTACGGCTGAGGGGCCCAGGCCAGCTATAATAGCTCCTCAACCACAACGTTAGCTGTCTGTACGATTTAATTCTTAGATGCGAAAGTATTTTGTGGTGTGTTTCTTTTAAGGTACTTGGAGTAGATTATGGATGTAATTATTTTAGCTGCAGGTTATGGCAAGGGGTTAGAGCCAATAACACATACTAGGAATAAGTCACTTATTCCCATCTTAGGTGAGCCGCTACTAATTAGACACCTTAAAGCGATTAACGCCCTTAAGGATATTGAGAATGTTGTTATAGTTGTTAATTACTTGCGCGATCAGGTAGCTGATGCTATTTCTAAAATAAAAAGTGATTTAAGTTATAATGTAATTATTAAGAACCAGGAAAAACCCTTAGGTACAGGTCATGCATTAAGCACGGCTGTTAATGAAGTAAGCAGTAGTGAATTTATAGTTATTTACG
>CAYZJX010000045.1:0-9288 GCA_964479035.1 uncultured Desulfurococcaceae archaeon | reverse complement strand
TCAGAAGTACTTTGGATAACTCTAAGCGGTACTCAGCTGATGCCCTATAGTCACTTATTCTCTTCATTTCCTTAGGCAGTATTTCACTACATACACTCTTGATTACATCCTCATTTAGCCTCCTACTCCTCAAGAACTCCTCTGTTTTCCTAGCTCTCTCCGGGAAGGGCCTCCCTATACTGTCAAACGCGATTCTAATTTTCCTGACTACATTATTTTCTATTTGCGCGTATGCTGCTACTACTACATACCCCATGGAGTGCCCCCATCGTCTATCAAACTTAAGAAGTGCTGTTGATGAATTTTCCGGCACTTCCTTGAACCTTATCTCGGTAATTAGTTCTGAAGGGTCCTTAGCTAGCTTTCTCTTCCCTAAAAATAACTTATCTAGCTTCACCCACCTCTCACCTCTAGTACTTGCTAATTTCACTTCACTATCCAGGGTAAGAAGTAATATAGCAGCATCGGAGAGAGGGTGTGCTGCACCTATGTTCCCACCTACTGTTGCTAAGGTCCTGATGTATGGTGTAGCAAAATGACTGCACATGTCAGAAAACCCTGCATACCTATAATCGCGGACAAGGAACGAATTGCATAATTCCTCAATAGTAGTTAGTGCTCCGATCCTAATCCACCTGCCCTCATGCTTAATAAATGCCAGCTCCTTCCTCAGTGGCCATAAGTCAAGGACTGCCCTAGGCCTTACTACATTATCGCGAATTAGAACCATTAAGTCAGTACCGCCAGCCATGGGTACTACCCCCAGATCCTCCTTAGCCATAAGCTGTAAAGCATCATTTAGGCTAGATGGAATAAATACATTAAACCTTATGATGGTCCACACCCCTACTACCCTAAAGTAGAGTAAATATAAAAAGCTTCCTTAATCTCATTTACCGCCAATCAATTATTTTAATGATGTTAAAAACTATCATAGCAGGATTTTCAAAGCAAGCACAAGGAAATACATTAGTTTAATTAATTAAATATTTTGTCTGACCCACTTAGTCACATCATTCTATATTTTTAATTAATTCTTTAACTATGCTGAGTGTTCTAACACTACCTCCTTTCAAGTTCATTATTACTTCAGCAGCGACTGAAATAGCTATTTCCTCAGGTGTTTCTGTGTTTATGTCTATCCCTATAGGTGCCTTCAGTTTTTCAGCTATGAGTTCCTTGGGTATGCTTTCTTTAATTAACTTCTTAACGAATTCAACAACTTTCTTTTTACTCCCTAGTAAGCCAACATAGGATGCTGCACTCTTGAGCAACTCCTTAACGAAGAGATAATCTACATCAACCTCACCATGTGTCACGTATACTATGTCGTTCTCTCTGATAACCTGCTTTAATTTAGTAACTATTTCCTCAGGAGAGCCAGCTATGAGTTGCTCTGCAAATGGAAATCTTTCCTTGCTAACTAGGTCAGGGTTGGGGTCAGCTATAATGACCCTACACCCTATGAATCTTAGTACGTTAGCTAGTGGTGCCCCAACCTTCCCTACCCCTGCTATAATTACTCTCGGGGAGGGCTTCAATACATCAATATACACGGTCAGTACACCACCACATATCAGGCCTGTGTCTATGGCGTTACTAACCTCCTTACCAGTAAATGAGAACTTAATAAGCTTAGGCTTACCTTCTTCCAAGGCCTTTAGCGCCTCATTAATTACGTACCTCTCAAAGTACCCTCCACCTATTGAACCGTAGGTCTCACCATTACTATAAACAACCATCTTAGCACCTACGTCCCTAGGACCTGAGCCCTCCTTACTAACTATTAAACATAAAGCAACACCCACGCCTGACTCAAGCCCCTTAACTACTAACTTCATTAATTCATCGTCAGGAATACTCGATCCTGTATATCCTGCCTTAACCATCTTCACACCCATATACCTTCACTGAGCTGACACTTAATTATTTACCATCCTAAGCACTTATTTACATTTCTTAAACATTACATTAAAATATGCTTACTAGCTAATCTAATTCATGATGCTCAGTGATCTGAGGTGGTGCAGTTGCTTGTTAGTGCTGTAATACTCGCCGCAGGTATGTCAACTAGGTTTCCGGGAAATAAGATGGTGTATAAGGTAAATATCAATGGTGAATCCGTCCCCCTAATAAGGTACTTAGTAAGTAAGTTTCTTAAGTCAGGAGTTATTGATGACGTGGTTATCGTTATTGGTCACGATAAAGAGGCCATTATTGATGCTGTCGGAGATCTGAACGTTAAGTTTGTTTTTAACCCTAACTACAGGGTCGGTATGTCATCCTCAGTAAAGACTGGTGTAGCTTCTGTAATGAAGTACTCTGATGTAGTGGCCATACATCCCGGAGACGTATTCTTCATACGTACAGAAACAATTACATTTCTTGTTAACTATGCCTTGAAGCTAGCGGGTACTACGCTTAAGTTTGTTGTGATTCCTAGGTATGGTGTTAAGGGCGGGCACCCACTGATTGTGGGTAAGGACCTGCTTAATGATGTAATGAGTATAAGGGAGGAGAGTAGGGGGCTTAAGGGGTTCTTAAGGAATGCACATGAGTACATTAGGTATGTAGATGTAGGTGATGTAGGTGTTGTTGCTGACGTGGATACATTAGAGGATTTAGAGAGGAATATACATCTACTGGTGAGGGACATTCCCTGAGGTTATAATGGGATCTTAAAATATTATTCCTTTTTATACAATATTGTATAGATTTGATTTTTTAGTTTCATAGAATAGAGAATACTACAGGAGAGGTTTTGTGGCACAGCATGACATAGTTGAGATAAGATTTCATGGTAGGGGAGGTCAAGGCGCTGTAACAGCTGCTAACATATTGGTTGCTGCTGCCTGGAAGTCTGGCCTATGGGGGCAGGCATTCCCATTTTTTGGTGCTGAGAGAAGAGGAGCGCCAGTAGTAGCATTTGCTAGGTTGAGTAGAAGGCGTATCTTAGTTCGCTCAATGATAAGACATCCAGATGTAGTAGTTGTTCTAGACCCTAAGCTTCCTGAACTAGTTAACGTTCTTGAAGGCCTTAAATCAGGTGGTAAGGTGATTATCAACTCGCCGTCAGAACCTAAGCTAGGCAGAAGGGATTACAGCGTTTATTACGTAGATGCTACTAAAATTGCTCTCGACTTGGGACTAGTTCTTGCTGGGTGGCCTCTGGTTAATACCCCAATGCTTGGAGCTCTTGCTAAGATTCTGGACCTTCCGATAGGGAACGTCAGGGAGGCTATAATTGAGTATATAGGAGTGAAGGGAGGTGAGCTGAACGCGAGAGCAGCTGAGAGGGCATACAATGAGGTGAGGAGGTGTGAGTGAAGGAACTCATGTATTGCCACTAGCTAGGCCTAAGGAGGGCCTCTCAAGAACAGGTACTTGGAGGGTTAAGAAGCCCGTCATCAATCACTCAAAGTGTGTTAAGTGTTTGATGTGCTGGCTCTACTGTCCTGAATCAACTATAGATATTATTGAGGCTCCAGAGAAGTTTGTTGAGGTAAATTACGAGTACTGTAAGGGCTGTGGCGTGTGTGCTAATGTGTGTCCTGTTAAGGCTATTTCTATGGTTCCTGAGGGGTGATGTAGTTGGTTATAAAGCCCCTCACAGGCAACTACGCGGTTGCCTGGGCTGTTAAGTTAGCTAGGGTTAAGGTAGTTTCAGCTTATCCCATTACACCACAAACAACTATTGTTGAGAAGATCTCGGAGTTTATTGAGAGCGGCGATATGAGTGCTAAGATGATTAGAGTTGAATCAGAGCACTCTGCTCTTGCTGCAGTATATGGTGCTGCCTCAAGTGGTGTTAGGGCGTTCACAGCTACTTCGTCACATGGACTAATGTACATGTGTGAAATGCTCTGGTGGGTTGCTGGTGCTAGAGTACCTCTTGTTATGGCCATAGTAACTAGAACTATTGGAGCCCCATGGAACATATGGAGTGATCACTCAGACTTCCTGTCTCAGAGAGATACCGGCTGGTTGATGATGTTCGCTGAGCACAACCAGGAGGTTCTTGATTCAGTAATTCAGTTATTTAGAATTACCGAGGACCCACGGGTGTGCCTGCCGGGAATGATTGCGCTTGATGCCTTCATACTAAGTCACACTACAGAACCTGTTGATATTCCTGACCAGTCCTTAATTGACTCGTTCTTACCGGAGAGGAAGCAACCTTATGTCTTCAGGGCTGGAGACCCTATAACCATGGGTAATATACCGTCTAGTCTAAAGGAGCAGATGAGAATGCGGTGGGACGTGCATGAGTCACTAAAAGCTACAAAGAAGGTCATAATGGAGGTTGACCAGGAGTGGAGTAGATTAACTGGTAGGTCATATGGAGGCTTAATAGAGTGCTACAGGTGTTCGGATGCCAGGTACTTTATCATAGGTGCTGGAGCTTGGGTTGGTGATATGAGGGAGGCTGTTGAGCTGCTAAGAAGTGAGGGCTATGATGTAGGCTTAATTAAGTTAAGATATGTAAGGCCTTTCCCAGCTGAGGAGCTAGCTGAGGCAGTTAAGGGGGCTAAGGGTGTTGTAGTATTCGATAGGGCTGTGTCACCTGGGTCAGCAGGCCCGCTGTACTTAGATACTGTAGCTCACTTAGCAGCACAGAATGTGAGGGTACCTATTAAAAACACGCTTGCTGGTATTGCGGGGGTTGACGTAACTTACGAGGATATTGCTGGTGTTGTTAGGTCATTCGTAAATGAGGTTGAGTCTAAGGGAGTTGTTTCTAAGTATGTTGACTGGTACTTCGGGTGATGTTGGATGGCGTCCATAAATATTAGGGAGCTCCCGAGGAAAAAGTACCTCCTTCCCGGGAATCCCTCATGTCCTGGCTGTCCTGAGACCTTAGGTCTGCGATACTTGGGTATGGCCTTAGGGGATAAAGTAATTGTAGTTGTGCCTGCAGGCTGTACAACAGTTATTGAGGGGCTTGCACCAAATTACTGTATGACGTTCCCCATAGTTAATGTCCCGTTCGCATCAGCTGATGCTGTGGCTTCAGGCATAGCAGTTGCTAAGGAGGTCTTAGGAGAAGACGCTGTTATTGTTGTGTGGGCAGGTGATGGTGCAACAGCAGATATTGGTTTCGCAGCACTCTCAGGTGCTGCTGAGAGAGGGGATAATATTATACATGTTTGTGTAGACAATGAGGCATATATGAATACGGGTATTCAGAGGTCCTCTCTCACTCCTTATGGTGCGTGGACAACAACTACTTGGACCGGGAAGAAGGAGAGAAAGAAGGAGGTCCCACTAATAATGCTAATGCATAAGGTACCTTACGTAGCTACTGCCAGTGTTGGGTACCCTACAGACTTTATTGAGAAGCTAAGGAGAGCGGCATCAATTAAAGGATTTAAGTACATACATCTGCATGCACCGTGCCCTACAGGGTGGAGATTTGATCCATCATTAACAGTTGAGGTTGCTAAATTAGCTGTACAAACTGGTATGTGGATCCTATTTGAGGCAATTAATGGGAGGGTTCGGATAAGTCCCTTCAGTATGCCTTATAAGGACAAGAGTAAGAGAAAATCTATTAGAGAGTACATCAAGCTCCAAGGCAGGTTCAAGTCACTGACGGATGAAGAGCTAAAGAAGATTGAATCTATGGTTGACGATGCCTGGGACACCCTACTGAAATTTACCTAACTTACTGACCGTTAGTCCTGACTACCTGAACATGAGATTAAGGACCGTAATTATAGCTGATGCTGCTAAAGCAGATATCACTACCACCATAGGTGATATGGTCACTCTAGCTTCAACATCCTCGAAGAACCTAACTAAACCTGCAGCAGTTACAGGCCCAGTACCTTTTTTCTTCCTCTGTGATGGCACTTTACCACCAACTCAAGAAGTTGCTTAAACAAAAATAACTTTTGCCCCGAGAACTCCTAGAATTAAATGTTAAATACCATAAGTAGGTGAACTTACATGATGAGTACTATGAAATCCGCTGAATGCAGAGGGCTTACAGTCAAATATGCCCAAGAACTAATGAGGAAGTACTACTTTAGACGCGACTTATCACGGGGAATTTACGCAACATTCACATGGTTTATTGAAGAAGTTGGTGAGTTAGCTGAGGCAATACTAAACAATAACAAGTCAGCTATTGAAGAGGAAATAGCCGATGTGCTCGCATGGCTACTCTCAATAGCAAACATACTAGGCGTTGACGTAGAAGAAGCCTTCAGAAAGAAGTACCTAAGTCCTGAACCACCTCTCTGAGTGGGATTAATTACCCACTCCACAGGAAATGAGGGGGTCTGAAAATTAAGTAGGGCCGCATTAAGTTCTTAGTAGCTAGACACAATACCTGATTAAAAACCTAAAATCCAGGAACCCCATTATTTCAACTGCAAAATTGATTTATAAACTAAAACAAAAATTTACAGAATAGAGAAAAAATCGTCAGATTCTAATTATTCCTATCCAATTTAATGATTATTTATTAATTAATTATACAAACCGATTCTATATATAATTTCTATTTCCAAACGAAATTTAGGGGTGGCTCTCTTACTTACTAATCATGTGTGTATTTTGTGGGATTCTACTGGTTAAGGTCAACTCTAGGGTTTTAATTAGCTCTTAACTAAGGATGTGTTGTCTTAGTGGGATAGAAGTGGTCTCCAGGAGAAATGAAGGGGTTACTTAACATATCCATTTCCCTTTAGGCTCTGTAGGTGTACATAATTTTTCTCTTCCATATCTCTGAGCAGGTTTTGTTAGGTGCTTAATTGCTGAGTCCTTAGGCACGTATATTCCTTCTTTTACTTTTCTCCTTACGTACAGTACTTCTTTCTCAGCTTCCTTCGTTCTGTACCCGCACTTTATACACTTCCATCCCTTATTCCTTCCTGAGGACTTCATTCTAGCACCACATCTAGGACATTTCGGGTTTTTAACTACTGTTACTTCCGCTAGCTTCATTATTGCGAATTTCTCTAAATGTAGGACTAGTCCAAGGTTACTCCAGTACTTCATACTTCCACATACGTAAATTTCATCACCTTTAGCTAACTCCCTAGCTGCTCCTGTTAGTCCAGTCTCTTTAAATACAGCAACCCAAAGGGAGCTCCAGCTCTCGGATTCAGGCGTGCTCTTTACTTTTAGAATTACATCACCACCGGGCAGGATCCTCGGCTTACTCTCTACTAGGACTTTAGCACAGCCTGTTTGGAGAAATTTAAAATTTTGTAAATCTCTGTTAATTAAGTGTGCATCAGTGCCTTGATTAGTCCTAAAAATCATCCACCCTTCAACATTTTCGCATAACTTAAGTGTGTTAAAAGCTTCTACTAATGTACTTGGGTCCTCGCCTCTAATACCGAGAAGAACAGGGTCCGGACCGTGAGGTGCAATAAGCAATTTATTTTCTTCATAGTCAAAGTTCAGGAAGGTTCTATTCTTAAACTTATTGTCCATTAACTTAACTGACTCGAGATCAATACAGCGTTCGGGATCCAACCTCTCGGCACTCCTATACGCTATTAACTCATACGTACAGTCGCACTTAAGAAACCACCCAATAGCGGCTAACGCACCAATCAAGCCCCTTCTAATACCTAGTGGGATAATACACCTGCCTCCTAGGGACCGAATAATTCTCATTAAGTAATCAATATGAATAAAATCCGTCAGGGCTTTCCTATAAAAATTTAGTAATAGCTCAGGAACCTCACCCATCAATATTGCTACAGCGTAATCCTCATCTGTTCTAAACTCATAAGACCTAACGTATCTCTCTATGAACTTAGCTACTAAGTCAACAACCCTATCAATAAGTTCCCTCCGCACGGAAACTCTAATAGATACTGCACCATTACCTCTAGTCTTAAACGGCACTGCCGGATTTAACCTAACTAAGTTAGGGTAATCAATAAGTCTTAAGTCATGAAAATTATGTAGCAGCTCCTTTACCAATCTATATGCAGCATGTGTTGTGCAACCACCTGAAGGTGAGTCAATGTCATCAATACCGATGTGCAGTACTTCAAAAACACTACTCATTTCCCTACTTCTCTTGAGTAACGAACCTCTTACCCTCAACTATTATCATTGTCAGTGTCGACCTAACCTTGGGGATCTTCCTTATTTTACTAGATATTATTTCCTTAAGTGCCTCAGTTGACGGTGCCTTGACCTTAGCCACAATGTCGTAGACACCATATACTATGTAGGCCTCAACAACACCATCTATGGTCCCGAGCGTATTAAGGACCTCCTCCTCAGTACCGATGTCCGTATTTATTAGGACTATTGCCTCGGGCATTTACTGTACCCCATCCTACAACAGTGAGGTGTAATATTTAAACTTTAACTTTTAACTACCGTAATTACAGTTACTTTTGGTGTTAACTGTTAATATCTACGTAATAAGGCTGGAAGGAGATGACCCGAAGAAGTCAACAGCTTTAAAATTAGTTAGGTTTGGGCTGGCTGAGAAGGTGTCAGGGCCCAGGGACTTACCTAGGGGTGTAGTAGTTCTAAATCCAGCAGCAAGTAAGGTATTGACACCTCTTGACCGAGACTTCATTCTCAAGTACGGGCTGGTAGTTATAGATGCTTCATGGAATAAGGGGGTTGATCCCATAATTAAGGTATGCAGGAGAATTAGGGGGCATCACAGGGTGCTCCCTATGCTCTTTGCTGGGAATCCAATAAATTACGCAGTCCCAACAAAATTAAGTAGTGCAGAAGCTATTGCCGCTGCACTGTACATAGTAGGACTTAAGACTGAAGCCCTCAGAGTACTCAGTAAGTTTAAGTGGGGGGCCACCTTCCTTAATCTCAATAAAGAATTACTGGAGAAGTACTCTAAAACATCAACAGTAGAAGAGGTCCTAACAATTCAAGGTAAAGTACTTGAAAAACTCAAGCCTAAGTAATTGAATTGGCCGGGCCCGGTGCCGGCTATAGCCCGCCTTCTGTACTTCGGCGGCATTCAGCTATGCGGCCTACCCGCGCCTCACGCGGCCCTCATCGGCACTGCTTGGCCTTGCTCCCGGGGGGACGGCCGTTTCAACGCAACCACCCCCATACTTCAGCGGGTTACTGACGGCTCGTTACCGAGCCGTCCTCACCGCCTCACAGACATCAGAGGGTGGACGTGCCGTTTCTGTGCCGTTGCCGCGGATCTCCCCGCACCCCTTACGGGGTCCCCGAGCCGCGAGGAGGGCGGAGCTTCCTCAGGAGCAAGCTCCCGTAAGCCGCCAGCCAGCTCCGGGCCCGGCCACACTATATTCTTTTGAGAGTTTATAATGGATT
>CAYZJX010000044.1:0-9294 GCA_964479035.1 uncultured Desulfurococcaceae archaeon | reverse complement strand
TAACGGTGCTGGCAAGTCAACACTCCTTAAGATAGCTGTAGGGCTTATTCAGCCCTCAAGCGGCAGCATCAAGGTTCTTGGAGTAGATGTCCTTAAGAATCCTATGAAAGTAAAGGAATTAGTAGGGTATATTCCGCAAGAGTCAATAGTTTATGATGAGCTAACAGGCCTTGAAAACTTAAAGTTCTATGCTTCCCTCTATGGAATACCTAAAGAAGTAGCTCTGGAGAGAATAAGAAGGTATGTTGAGATCCTGGGTCTTACAGAACACATTGACAGGAGGGTTAGCACGTATTCGGGAGGACTTAAGAAGAAGGTGAGTATCGTGGCCTCACTTATTCACGACCCTAAGGTCTTAATACTTGATGAGCCAACAACTGGTCTCGACCCTTCATCAAGACGGGATGTCTGGGCTATCTTAGGGGGGCTGAGGAAACTAGGCAAGACCATATTAATGGCTACTCACTACATGGAGGAAGCTGAAGCTCTAGCTGATAGGGTAGCTATAATTAATGAGGGAAGTATACTGGCTGTGGGCACTCCTGACGAATTAAAGAAGAAGGTCGGTGAATTAACTGTTGTTGAAGTTGAGGTAGTTAATCCAAAACCAGGTCTTGAAGAAGTACTTAAGCCGCTGAGCGCTGGCGGCAAGGTATTAATTAAGGACACGGTTATTAGAGTGTACCTTGAGGAGTATGAGGTATTACTGCCTAGGGTCATCGAAACGCTACTTAATGCGGGAGTAAAGCCTGTAACGATTAAGGTTACAGAACCTACGCTTGAGGATGTATTTCTTAAGTTAACTGGTAGGAGGTTAATGTAAGGTGCCTTCGCTACAGAGGATATTTACCTTAACTAAGAAGGACATTAAATTGGCCCTAAGAGACAAGTCAGTTATATTCTGGGCAATCATATTCCCCATAATTTTAGTTTTCCTTACAGCGTTTGTGTGGGTACCTAGTCCAACGCAGGTAGTTCTGAAGGCCGGAGTCTATAATGCTGATAATGGTAACCTCAGTCAAGTATTTATTAGTGCCCTTAATGCATCAAAATTGTTTAAGGTAAAGGAATTCAGTAATTCCAAAATAATGCTTAGTGAGCTCTCTAATGGGTCGCTGGACGCAGCATTTTACATACCTGAGGACTTTACTCGAAACGCCACCATAGGATTTCCAACATTTATTAAGGCGTACGTATTCTACAGAGATCCATCAACAGCTTCTATGTACAGGAGTGTTGTTGAGGGCTTCCTTTCTAGCTTTGCTAGGGAGTTCGCTATCAGAAGGGCTGAGATAGCTATTAAGTATATTGAGCTGTACGCAACCAATGTGAGTGGACCCTACAATAAGTACTTTAATGTAAGCATGATTAAGTACTGGGTTATGGGGTTAGCAAACCCTATTAATACCTCAGTAGAAGTTGTTAAGCCTAAGAACTTAGTTACTAGGGCTGACGTACTAGGCTTCATGGTGATCAGCGTCATAGGTATTGAAGCGCTATTTTCTGGCATCTCTGTAGGTGCTGCGGCAGTAGTTGAAGAAAAGGAGAAGGGTACGCTACACAGACTTCTAGCATCACCTATTACACCTTTAGAATTACTGGCAGGTAAGACACTTAGCTGTCTTGCAGTAATTGCGCTTTCAGCCATAGCGACGGTCGCGGTAGGGCTGGGTGTCGGAGCTAGAATACACTTCAACATACTAAGCCCTGCGTGCTGGCTAGCAATACTTCACTTAGGGCTGGCAGCAATATTCTTCATAGGGCTGGGACTTATAGTCAGTATCGTAGCTAAGACTTCAAGAGCAGCTGGAGCAATAACTATGGCTATAGCATTTCCCTACATGTTCACCTCAGGTATGTGGTGGCCTCCACCTGAAATGCTTCCTGAACCACTTAAAACCTTCGCACTGGTAAATCCAGCAACAGCAGCTGTAGATACTGCAAGAAGGGTACTGGGTTATGGCTTAGGTATTGAGGCCGTTCTTCCTAAAACTCCTGTGGTAGCCTTAGCAGCGGTCACTATATTTGCTTTAGGAATATTAGTCTATAAAGTAGTAATAAGGAGAGTAGTTGAGTCCTAAGGTTACCTAATAGGTTTTGCAGCCTTACCTGCTTCAGCCATCCCAAGCATGCCCAGTAGTTGAGGGTACTTTTTCTTAATCATTTCCATTACTTCACTACTTCTCAGGGCTGCTGTTCCCTTAGTTCTAGCAGAAGAGAGCATGTCCGATATTAATTCCGTCATCATTTCGTATGCGTCAGAGCTCATTCCATCTGTTACTGTAAGTATTCTGTACTGCTCCTTAAGGGCCTTTAGGCGATGTCTAGATATTGCCGACTTAGCCCTAGATATAGCTGATATGGCACCACCTAAAATAACAACAAGCAAAGGTACCGCAATTCTCACGTAATCCGGTACGCCGGGCGGAATCATATACCAAGCAGCTATTATTGCTGCGAAAATTATGAATGAGAATGTGCCTTCCATAAACCTAAACCGGGTCTTAGCCGACTCAATACAGAGTACTACTAAGTCATTAATGTCGAAGCTTCCTTCAGGAACCCTGAACCTGAAGGTGATGTTGTTTCTACCATACCTTACAGAGCAGTCAGACCTGCCCCGCCTACTCAACGTAACATTAGCAACAACATACTGAGTTGTTGATAAAGCCTGAAGTAATCTCTTAGTTGCATTGATTAACCTGTTCTTTAGCTTACTGTACTCGTATTCCATTAAGCAACCTCTCAACTAATTTTACTACCAATTACAAAAACTCTATACAAAATATAAAGTAAGCGAATTCATGTAAGTTGTCAGAACCCGGACCTCCACCTCATCGATTCGGTGAAGGAACCCAACTCATCATCAGTAAATTTCTTAGCTCCCACACCTTAACTCACTTAACTCCCTAATTACATTAGCGTACGTGATCATTCCTCTAATTAAGTCACTAACTCTAATGAATTCCTTGTCAGTATGTGAGAGTGCTGGATCGCCCGGTCCGTAAGCTACTACTTCATTACTCACCCTACCATAAAGAACATTCATGTCGCTAGTACCTAATTTCCTAGCAAGCCTAGGTCGAAGACCCTGCTTAATGAGAGCTCTATATAAGGCTCTGACAATCAAGGTATTCACGGGAGCCCTAACAGGTTCTACAAATGATTCTAGAACCATATAGCAGTTATTAGGTAGTCTCAATTCACTTAGTAAATTCCTGAATTTGGAGTTACCGTGTCCGTATGGAATTCTTATATTCACCTCCATAAACCCTCTTTTAGGAAGTACAGAACCACCATCACCGCAGGACAGTCTAGTTAGTGCAGCAGAGAACTCACTTGCTGAATTACCTGAAAATCTCTTCTTAATTTCCTCCCAAATACTGATTAACTTATCGCATGCTGACTGACTAGCGTGAGGAGTTGATGTATGTCCTCCCCCAGAGCGGCATCTAATAATTAATGACGCACTCCCCCTATATTCAATAACTACATCGGTAGTACCTGATGGTTCACAAATAATTACGTAGTCAGCTTTAAATCCGTATCTAACTAGGTTCCACGCACCATGACTAGGTCCTTCCTCCCCAACAAGTGCTATAGTGTAGACCTTCAGGTTATCTTCATGAATTAATTTCCTAGCAAGTGAGGCACCCACAAAGGCGGCAGCTAAGGGCCCCTTAGCATCTACGGCTCCGCGCCCTCTAATTACACCTCCTTCAGCACTAACTGGCACGTACCCAAGAACAGTATCTATGTGCCCTATTAAAGCAATTGACCTGTGACCCCTGCCGTAAGTAGCTATTAAGTTACCTACACTATCAGCCCTGACTTCATCAAAACTTAGCTTGTTCTCAGTAAACTCCCTTAAAATTCTGATGGCTTCAGCTTCTTCGAATGTAGGACTATAAACTTCAATTAATTCCTTAAGTAACTCAACTACTAAGTCTCTGAATGCACTCTCTGACAACACTTACACACCACCTAATATCCTCTCTATTAATCATGTAGGGTGGGAGAAGCCTAACTACGGTAGAGCCTGCCCTAAGTAAGAGTACTCCCCTCTCCTGTGCGCACTTAAGCACTGAACCCGGAAGAAACCTCAGCTCAATACCAATCATTAAGCCTAATCCTCTTATATCTCTAACAGCTCTTAAGCTGAGTAACTCAGACTTAAGTAGCTTAAGGAGCTCAGCACCCATTACTTCAGCTTTAATAGGTACAGAATCCCTAATAAGTACCTCAGCAGATGCTTTAACAGCCGCACAAGCCAGTGGATTGCCTCCATAGGTACTTCCGTGATCACCTCTAACTATCCTAGAAGCTACTTCCTCAGGCATGAATACAGCACTAACTGGAAAACCTCCTCCAATTGCCTTACCAGCCACTAAGATATCTGCTTCAATACCGTAATGCTCATAAGCCCAAATCCTCCCTGTTCTACCAAAACCTGTCTGCACCTCATCAATAATTAGCAGTGCCCCTACATCATTAGTTCTTCTTCTTAATTCACGAATGAATTCTTGGAAAGCAGGTTTAATCCCTCCCTCACCTTGAACAACTTCAACAATTACTCCTGCAGTACCTTCATTAATTATATTCTCCAGTGCCTTTACGTCATTAAACTTACCGAACTTAATACCAGGAATGAGTGGCTCAAACACTCTCCGGTACTTAGGATTAAAGGTTACTGATAATGCACCAAGGGTCCTACCATGGAAGGACCCCGTAAATGCTACTAGTGACTTCCTGCCTGTCACTCTCCTAGCTACTTTAAGTGCTAGTTCAACAGCTTCAGACCCACTATTGAGTAGTGTTACGTAGTCGAACCTCCTATGCACTACCTTCGATAAAACATCAAGCATATCACCCATTACTGCCGTACTAAATGATGTAGATGAAATCGTCAGCTTCCTTAACTGACTGCTCAGCGCATCAATTATGTAAGGATTATTATGCCCTAAGAAAGCTACTCCATGTGAGGTGTGCAGGTCAAGATACTTTCTACCTTCTAAGTCCCACACATATTGATTTAGGGCTTTCTCGATCCTGAGGCCTCGCTCCTCATAAAACCTAAAGTACTTGAGCAACTTAAACTACCTCTTAGCTAATGATATAGCATACTTTGCTATCTTGACATGCAAGTCGCATCCAGTAGACCTAACAGTATTCTTGAACTCAGCCATTGCATTCACTTCATTAATTAGGTATCCTCTCTCCGGATCCTCTAAAACATCAATACCTAGTACTTCACCACCAACAGCCTTAGCAGTTCTTAATGCAAGATCTTCAAGCTCTGAATCCACTTCAGCCTTAACTGCTCTACCTCCTCTTGCTGTATTAGTTATCCAGTGCTGGCTGATTCTATAGATAGCTACTGGTACTTCATCACCAACAACAAAAACCCTTAAGTCCCTCCCGGGCTTCCTAACATATTCCTGAATTATGTAGACCTTAGAATTAATCCCTGGCAGGTACCTTCTGTGCTCGATAATTGCTCTGAGCTCTTCTCTGTCCCTAGCTAAGCATATCATCCTACCCCAACTTCCATTTACTGGCTTCACAACGACCGGGTACCCAAGCTCCTCAGCAACTCTAAATGCAGCATCAGGACTAAATGCCACAGCAGTTACTGGAGTGGGTATCTTATTAGCCTTAAGTACTGACGCCGTCCAGACCTTATCTACAGCTATAGATGCGGTCTTTAATGAGTTAATCACCCTTAATCCGAGACCTTCAAGAACTACCGTAGACTCCACCGCTAGAGTATGGCTAGTGCACCTCTGAAGCACTACATCGGCACTAAGTCCAGAGTCTTCACTACTTAAGTTTACAGTAGTTACCTCAGTATGCAGTAGTAGCGCTTCAGCTCCCGCAGCTCTCACAGCATTAATTAATGCCTTCTCCTCCCACCTTAGTATGTCATAGGCTACAGCAACTTTAATCACCATGTCTAAGTAGCACCTTACTACTCCCTATTCACCCCAGTCCTCCTGAACACCCTCTAAAGGCTTCAGTGTGATACCTCCATCATACTGAATAACCTCTAGGACAGCACCGCACTCGTGCTCTACTATCTCACCCGAAATCACATCATCAGGTACCTCCACATCTAAACCACATATAGGGCACCTGAATTTCATCCTCAAACCACCTTTTCTTAGGGCTCACCTATCATTAAAAATATTTCTTTACCAGAACTTGATCGATCAACATGTATTCCACTTTTGATTCCGCACAGCATCTATTATTTTGGGTTCTGATTTCGCACCAGCTAAAAATTTTAATATTTAATAACCTTGCCCTATAGTAAAGGCTAGTGCTCGGTGGTGGGAGTGATTAAGGTTGCTGTAGTAGGTGCTTCAGGATATACTGGAGGTGAACTACTGAGGCTTATGGCTACCCACTCGAGAGTAGAAGTCACTGTAGCTACTTCAAGAGAGTATGCCGGAAAGCCCATTCATTACGTACACTTTAACTTAAGAGGTGTGTACAGGGGCTTACGATTTAGTAAATTAGACATAAACAGAATAGCTGATAAAGCTGATGCTGTATTTCTCTCACTCCCACATGGTGCGTCACTCAAGTATGTTCCAGTGTTCATTGAAATCGGCATGAAGGTTATTGACTTAAGTGCTGACTTCAGGCTCAAGAACCCATCAGCCTATAAGTACTGGTATGGTTTCGAGCACCCTTACCCAGATCTCCTTAAGAAGGCTGTCTACGGCCTGCCGGAAATACGGCGGAGTGAACTGAAGAATACGCAGCTGATTGCTGTGCCAGGCTGTAACGCTACAGCATCTATACTAGCACTGCTCCCCCTAGCAAGAAGTAATGTTGCAGATCTAAGTAAGGTAATTGTCGATGTTAAAGCTGGAAGCAGTGAAGCAGGTTATAAGCCATCAGTACCTGATCACCACCCAGAAAGAGAGGGGAGTGTGAGACCTTATTCAGCTGAAGGACACAGACATGCTGCTGAAGTTGAGCAGGAATTAAGTAATATTACCGATCTAGATGTTAAAGTTGCATTAACACCGCATGCAGTACCCTGCGTCAGAGGTGTTTTAGCATCTGCGTATGTCTGCCTTGTGAAGGAGGTAGAAGAGCAAGAGTTAATGAAGATATATGCAGTAACGTATGGCAGGGAACCCTTCATTAGGTTAGTGCGTAACTCACCGCACATGTACCCGAACCCAAAGTACGTCATAGGAAGTAATTTCGCTGACGTTAGTTTCGCTCTTGAGGAGAGGCTAAGTCTCATTAAGTCGTTTGCAGCAATAGATAACTTGGTTAAAGGGGCTGCTGGTCAGGCAATTCAAGCATTCAACATAGCTGTAGGGTACCCTGAAGAGGTGGGCCTTAAGGTGCCTCCACTGAAGCCTGCTTAGTTGAGGTGCTGGGTGTGGTTCTTGTTGTTAAGGTCGGCGGCAGGGCATTAATGAGGAACCTTAGAGGGGTGCTTAAGGATTTAGCTGAAATTTCTAGAATGTGTGATATTGTTCTTGTTCATGGTGGTGGCGACTTAGTTACTGAGTATTCAAGGAGATTAGGTATTGAGCCTAAGTTTGTTGTCTCACCGAGCGGTATTAGGAGTAGGTACACAAGTAGGGAGGAGCTGGACGTCTACGTAATGGTAATGGCCGGTAAGTTAAATAAGGAAATAGTTAGTACTTTGAAGTCGTTTGGTGTCAGTGCTGTCGGCGTCTCAGGAGCTGATGGAGACCTTCTGCTGGCTGAGAGAAAGAAGAGAATCATAATTCTTGACGAGAGGGGGAGGAAGCGCGTTATTAATGGTGGTTTTACAGGCAGGGTTACGAGTGTTAACACCGATGTAATAGAAACACTCTTAAAAATGGGGTACGTAATTGTTGTAGCACCAGTTGCTGTTGCTGATGATGGAACCCTACTGAATGTTGATGGTGATCAAGCTGCCTGCGCAATAGCCAGAGCGGTTAGGGCGGATGAGCTTATATTCTTAACTGATGTAGGTGGTGTTTTGGTTAATGGTGAGGTAGTTAAGGAAATTAAGGTAAGGAGTATAGATGAGTTAGTTAAAGAGGTAGGATTCGGAATGAATAGAAAGTTACTTATGATTAAGGAGGTAGTTGAGTCAGGGGTAAAGAAAGTAGTTATTTCTTCAGGCCTCATAGATAGGCCTGTGATGCATGCATTAAGTGGTGGTGGCACGGTCGTGAGGTGTTAGGTATGGTCGAATTAGATCAAATAGATCTTCAGCTCCTCAAGTTACTGAAGGAAAATGCTAGAATGTCCTATGCTAGGTTGGCTGAGGAGCTAGGTATTAGTGAGTCAGCTGTCAGGAAAAGGCTGAAGAAGCTTAGAAAAGCAGGTGTAATTAGGAAGTTCACTATTGAGTACGAGCTAACTAATGAGGTTAGAGCTGCAGTACTTGTTAAGACAGCACCACCCAAGCCTGTTCCCGAGGTATCTAAGGAAATAGTTAAGATTGAAGGTGTTGAGGTGGTTTATGAGGTCACAGGCGAGAACGATATTCTTGTTCTGCTGAGGGCACCTAGTATAGATATAGTTAATAGGTGTATAGATAAGATAAGGTCGGTTCCTGGGGTAGCAGGAACGAATACAATGATAATTCTTAGAGTGTGGCGCTGACAGCAATAGAAAATAAACATTCACTATTAACTAAATGTTTTCTAGTCTCACTATCCTTGGTACCATATTAAGTTTCATAGATTAATATGCCTTTCAAAAAGTAAGTAACAAAAGTAGTATATGTTAAGTAATGTCATATTATGAAAGTTTATGAAAGTTTTTGAATTATGTGAGTGCTCGCATCATTATATGTTGTCGGGTCAATTAATTATTACGTACTTTGATTATGTCCTGCATCCGCACTCTTTCTTCATGAATTAATTTTGTTTTCGTCATGGTGATTGACAATTAATTTCATACTTCATTACCTACTTCCATATTAGCCCTGCCCCACGCAAGTAGTTACGGTGCGTCATGTGAGCAATGGGCTAGTACTCTACGAGGATGTGTTTCCGTTTAATCAGCCCCCAAGGCTGCCGAGCGGACGCACTGATATAGTAATTACGGATACTACATTGAGAGATGGACAACAGGGGTGGAGGTCCTTCACGGTTGAGGAGGGTCTTAAAATTTATGACATGCTGGTTAAGCTCGGTGGTGGAGGTGCTATAGAGACTACTGAATTATTCCTGTACACACCCAAGGACAGGGAGCTAGTTGCCAGAATTAGAGAGTTAGGGGTTAAGTATCCTAGGCCGGTAGGATGGATTAGGGCATCACTAAGTG
>CAYZJX010000043.1:0-9341 GCA_964479035.1 uncultured Desulfurococcaceae archaeon | reverse complement strand
CAGACATAATAGTTATTCCAGTAACACCTCCGGGAGGCTTCTTAATAATTAAGCAAGCGTATGAAATAGGGCTAATACCAGACATTGCGCTAGCTTATGAAGTCACAGGTGCAGGAGATAGATACACCGAGCTATGGCCAGCTGTTGGTGAAGGAGGCAAGTACTTAGTATACTTTACTCCGTACAGTCCGAGAATTAAGTTGACATCTCTCGGAGAGAAGGTCAGGGAAATATATAAGAAGAAATATGGCTCTGAGCCTACGTACATAGTATTTAATGGCTTTGATGCCGCCTGGGTTCTATTTAAGGCTATAGAGAAAGCAGGAACTACAGAGCCTAGTGCTATAATTAAGGCGCTTGAAAGTATAGAAGTAGAAGGTACGAGAGGTGTCATTAAGTTCTCAACGGCTAAGGACCCACCATACTACTTCCATCAGTGGATTGAAGTTCCGGTCCTAACATGTCAGTACAAGGAAGTTAATCAGCCGACGACAGAGTCGGACATAATATTCCCACCCAATTACGCAACTGGAAGTCTAGTTAAACCTTAAAATAAATAATAGAAGTTTTTATAAGTTCACTTTTTAATTTTATACACTACTCACTGACAACGAGACTAAGTCCTATAATAAGAAGGTGAGACCTATGGTAATGGTCGGTCTACCAATAGTTGAAAACCTCATTGCTGGGCTGCTGATGGGCTCGTTTTACGCCCTGATGGCTGTAGGATTAACTCTAATATTTGGTGTTATGAGAATAGTCAACTTTGCTCACGGAGAGCTGTATATGTTAGGTGGTTACTTACTGTACTACCTAGCTACTTTATTCGGGCTAAACAACTTTGTTGCCCTACCAATAGTTATTGGAATAATGTTTGTTGTCGGTGTAGTAATAGAGAGGACTCTGCTGAGACCTATAATAGTTGAGAAGTTAGGTGATGAGTACTCAATTATTATAACATTCGGACTATCGCTATTCCTAGTTAACTTCGCTATCGCCTTCTTCGGCCCGGAGTATAAGTCGCCGCCACCGTACGTACAAGCGTACAGAGTTCAGTTAGGTCCTATATCAATTAGCGGCGATAGATTACTGGTAGCTTCAATAGCAATCATCATACTTGTGTTCGCGTACCTAATAATATCAAAGACTAAAATAGGTCTAGCAATGAGAGCAGCAGCACAAAATAGAGAAGGTGCAATGCTGTGCGGCATAGATATCTATAAGGTCAATATGTTCACTATGGGACTTGCATCAGCACTAGCTGGCGCTGCTGGAGCATTACTATCAACAATAATGCTCCTGTACCCTCAGGCAGGACTCATACCAGCAATTAAGAGTTACGTAATAATAGCACTTGGCGGAATGGGCTCTCTCATTGGTGCGGTAGTTGGTAGTGCAGCCTTAGGTATTGTGGAGAGCTTAGGTACTGTATTGCTATCTGCAGCCTACCGGGATGCGTACAGCTTCTTAGTGCTAATACTAGTGCTGTTGTTAAGACCTCAAGGCTTATTCGGAGTTAGGGTAAGGGAGGTGTAAGCATGTTTAAGATATCTCTTAGTCAAAGAAACGCTCCAATGCTGCTGGCAATATTGTTCCTGCTTGTTCTTCCGCTAGTAGTAAGGCAAGAATACTGGATATACGTAATGACTATAGGGCTCTATTACGCAATACTAGCATCTACGTGGAATGTTATGGCAGGATTCTTGGGTAGGGTGTCTTTTGCTCATGCAGCATTTGCAGCCATAGGTGCTTACGCATCAGCATTATCAGTACTTCACCTTGGAATACCGCCTGCGGTCGGCATGCTAATAGGTATGGCTGCAGGAACAGTCTTTAGCTTATTCATAGGGTACCTGAGCCTTAGGCTGAGGGGTGTTTACTTCACTCTATCAACTTTAGCATTTGCCGAAATATTCAGAATTGTAGTGACTGTTGAATATGAATATACTAGAGGTAGCTTAGGTCTTGAGACTCCGAAGCTCATAGAAGGTGTGCTATCATATATGCCGTACTATTACGTAGCTCTGGCAATATTGCTAGGTACGCTATTCTCAACATACGTAATCCTCAACTCAGCGTTCGGACTTAAAATAAAGGCCGTGGGTAATAGTGAGGAGGCAGCTGAAGCACTTGGTATTAACTCAGCTAAGGTTAAGGTAATTATGTTTATGTTTACGTCAGCAATAACATCGCTTGCTGGTGCATTCTATGGTCACCTAATAGGGCTTGTGTCTCCTGAAGTCGGTGCTTTCGATCAGTTAGCACTGGTTATAGCTATGGCCGTTGTCGGTGGCTTAGGATCGCTTCCAGGACCTGTGATTGGTGCATTACTTCTTGAAGTAATATCCGAGTACTTAAGGGAGTTCGGTATTTTCAGGCTCTTGATATTTGCAGGCTTAATTATAGTGACGTTGAGGTTCTTTAGGCGTGGAATATACGGTACATTGAAGCAAGTTATTTTCGGGGGATAGGTATGAAGGCCGTACTTGAGGTGCACTCGGTGACCAAGTCCTTTGGTGGGCTCATAGCAGTAAATAACTTCAGTATGGAGGTTCGTGAGCGGGAAATAGTAGGGTTAATAGGACCTAACGGAGCTGGTAAAACTACACTCTTAAATCTCGTTACAGGCTTCTTAAAGCCAGATAAAGGCAGGATAGTCTTCATGGGTGAGGAGATAACAGGGCTTCCTCCACATAAAATCTGCATTAAGGGTGTAGCGAGGACATTCCAGCTTATAAAGCCTTTCCCTAAGCTGAGCATACTTGATGCCATAGCGGTAGGTGCGCTAGTGCGTGTAAGGAGCAAGGTGGAGGCGTACAAAAGAGCTCATGAAGTAATTGAGTTTCTGGGACTGAAGAATCCGCATAGACTATGCGAATCTCTCAATGTTGTTGAGGAAAAACTGGTTGAATTAGGTAGAGCGCTGGCAACTAACCCTAAATTATTGCTTATTGATGAGATAGCTGCGGGCTTAAGGCCGAGTGAAGTCGAGGATATTAAGAGGGTAATTAGAGTTATCAGAGACGAGTATAATGTGTCAATAGTTGTTGTTGAGCACGTAATGCCTTTAGTAATGGGTGTTAGTGACAGAATCGTTGTCATGAGCTCAGGCTCCAAAGTAACTGAAGGAAAGCCTGAGGAAGTAGCTAGTAATCCTAAAGTTATATCAATTTACCTTGGAGAAAGAAGGGGTAGAATGTTGGGTGTTAAGTCATGAGCGCGTCACATGTGTTCTTAGAGGTTAAAGACTTAAATGTAGCTTACGGGAAAATACAGGTACTGTGGGATATATCATTCAAGGTCTACAAGGGTGAGATAGTTGCTCTTGTAGGATCTAATGGTGCTGGTAAAACAACGACCCTAAAGACAATAATGGGTTTAATTAAACCACTTAGTGGATCGATAACATTTGAGGGTAAAAGAATAGATGGTAGGCCAACCACCGAGATAGTTAGGATGGGTATAACGCTAGTTCCTGAAGGCAGGCAGCTCTTCCCAGAACTTTCAGTCTATGACAATTTGCTTGCTGGTGCCTACCTCATAAAAGATAAAGAGGAGATTAAGAGGAGACTAGAATTTGTTTATAAGATATTTCCAGTGCTTGAGGAGAGGAAAAAGCAGAAGGCGGGAACATTATCTGGTGGGGAGCAGCAGATGTTAGCCATAGGTAGGGCCCTCATGTCGATGCCAAAGCTCTTAATGTTTGATGAGCCTAGCTTAGGTCTCATGCCTAAGCTAGTGGATGCAATATTAGATACTATAGCATCACTTAAGCGTGAGGGAATAACAATACTTTTAGTTGAGCAGAATGTTAGGGCAGCACTTGAAATATCTGATAGAGGATATGTTATAGAAAATGGAAGAATAATCTTAGAAGGAAAGTCAGGAGAGTTATTAGAGAGTGAGAGAATTAAAAAGGCATACTTGGCTATCTAATGCTTAAGCAATAATTATTTTTGTGTTAAATTTATTTCCTAATTTGAATTGTATACTTATTTTCCAGAGTATTCAATTCCTGACCATTCGATAATGTGTACTGCCATAACCTTAACAGCCCGTATGACGTCTTCGATTCTAACCCACTCATTATTTGCGTGCATCTGTGTTATTGTTCCTGGACCAAAGCAGACTGTAGGTATACCCATTTTAATGAGTACCCTCATATCAGTTGCCCCTTCATGCCCTTTGACAACAGGCTTAGCCCCAAGAGCTTTTCTATAGGAGTTAATTACCGTCTGCACTATAGGATGGCTTACAGGTACCTCAGCACCTTCACCAGCGTATCCCTCCTGCCTGACTTCCGGCAAGTTATTCTTAAGCCATTCATCGTCTTTAACATATTCATATATAAACTCCTTCAATTCCCTGATAGCTGACTCCACTGATTCTCCAGGCAATAAGCCCATCCTACCCCTTAGTACCGCTTTGTCAGGTATTGCACTAGGGTAAGACCCAGCGCTAAAGACACCTATAAACAGTGCAAGCGCCCCTCTAGGGTCAGGATAGAGCGGGTGCTTTTTCGTCTTTAATCTCTTATTATATAGCTCTCTAATAGCTTCATATACCTTATAGCCTTTCTCAATAGCGTTTACTCCTTCCCATATTCTTGACATTGACGCAGTCTTACCCTTAACCTCTACAGTAAACCACATGCTGCCTGAAACCGATGGTTGAACTTCCAGGTCACTAGCTTCAGCATTAATTGCGCCATCAGCTACATACCCTCTCATAAGGGCTGCTAGCGTGCCATTACTTGTAAATTCTTCATCTATTACATAATGCATGTATATGTTGCCCTTAGGTGTGAAACCTGAGTCAAGAATTGCCTTCACAGCCATAGTATATGCCGCAACACCACTCTTCATGTCTGAAGCCCCTCGTCCATAGAGGTAGCCATCCTTGATTACAGCGCCGAAGGGGTCATACTTCCAAGATTCTTTTGGGCCAGGAGGAATGACATCTATATGACCATTGAAGATTAGTGACCTGCCACCGCCAGTACCTTCAACAATCCCTACAAGCATAGGCCTCCCTTTATATGATGCCTTTGGTTTTTCGGCAAGAGGATTCTTCACTAGTTCAACTTCATCAATTTCCCACATATCGTACTTAACACCCCATTCCTTAAGTTTAGATGCGATAAATTCCTGGATCTCCTTTTCTTGACCAGTTATACTAGGTATCTTAATGATGTCCTGCAGAAATTCTACTATTTCACTTCTCATGCTATCAATTTTTTGAAGAACACTTTCTATAGCTTCATTCTTATTCAAAGTATCACCATGAGACTTAAGTAAAACCACATAATAACTTTACCTCTCAGAATTAAACAGTAAAATATTCTGAAGGAGACATAAAGGATTAAGATAAATAATTATATTAGGATGCGCAACCATGGTGAAAGTTAGATTAAGAGGAATTCTAGTTGATGAAACAGGTGTGGAGGAGATAGAGCTAAAAATTAATGACCTTCAGGAATTACTTTACAGGCTAGAGAAGTCTCTCCCGGATGCGTGGAAAATACTCATTAACTCAAGACCTAGATCTTACGTGTGCATAGTAATTAATGGTTCAGCCTTAAATAATATGGATCCTACTCAATTCAGTAGTATAAAGTTACGTGAGAATGATGTAGTAGAGTTCATCCCTATTGCAAGTGGTGGATAACTAATTAAATTTAAATTATGTACTTTGAGACACTATAGGAAATTAATTCTTGGTGATAAGAATGCCTATACCTGGGTATGGTGGCAGGATAGTTAAAGTAAATTTATCAACTAAGTCCATAGTTATTGAAGATACTGACAAGGACATAGCCCGCTCATATATTGGTGGGAAAAGCCTAGGAACGTACTTATTATTAAGGTGTATGAGAGGCTCATGGGGCGTAGATCCTTTATCACCTGAAAACGTACTGGTTATTGCTGGCGGACCCTTTAATGGGACTATGGTTCCCATGGCTTCAAGAGTTACTTTAGTATTTAAGTCGCCCCTCACAGGTGTTTATGGAGAGTCTGTCGTAGGTGGCAGTTTTGGTGCATACATGAAGTGGGTTGGTGTTGACGCGATAGTTATAACTGGTAGATCACCAGAACCTACATACCTTCTAATTAGTGATGAAGGAGTCGAAATTAGGAATGCATCTAAATTATGGGGTAGGGGGATTTTCGAAACTGAAGATACATTAAAAGAAGAACATGGCAAGGACTCCACTAGGGTCCTAGCTATAGGGCAAGCTGGTGAGAAATTAGTTAAGTTTGCTGCTGTGGGCCATGAATACTACAGACAGGCTGGCAGGTGTGGTGGGGGTGCGGTCATGGGTTCTAAGAACTTAAAGGCCATCGTGATTAAGACCAATAAAAAAGAAGTCACATACTTTAATGAAGATAGGCTTCGGGAAATAGTTACTGAGTTACATAGAAAGATACGGGAGCACCCATCGCTTCAGTCTTATGCTGCTAAGGGAACGCCGGGGTTTGTTGAGAAAGCAA
This sequence comes from uncultured Desulfurococcaceae archaeon, assembly GCA_964479035.1. Taxonomy (GTDB): domain Archaea; phylum Thermoproteota; class Thermoprotei_A; order Sulfolobales; family NBVN01; genus B83-G16. The sequence goes on along the minus strand of CAYZJX010000043.1, from coordinate 2,850 downwards.
ATGTATTCGGGTTCTTCCCAACGAGGTACTGGTGTAAGGTAGTATTTGACAAGTACGATAGCATAAAGTGGGAGTCCCTTAGCAAGTATAGAGTAGGTAGAATGACATGCTTTGGCTGCCCCGTTGCTTGTCACCAGTACGTTGAAGTAAATGAGCCTCCGTACACTGATTCAAAAGTTACGCTTGAGTATGAAACAATATTTGCAATAGGAGGGCTCTGCGAAATTGACGATATTAGAGCTATTGCACGTCTCAACATGCTCATGGATGACTACGGTGTGGATACTATATCAGCAGGCAACGTACTGGCATTCGCTATCGAGGCTTATAGGAGGGGGAAGTTGTCAACTGACAGGGAATTAAAGTATGGAGACCCTGAGTGTCTTGAGTGGCTTCTTGAAAAGATAGTTAAGCGTGTAGAAGTAGGTAATGTTCTTGCTGAGGGTGTTGCTAAGGCTGCTGAATTACTTAACTTAAGTGGATTAGCAATTCATGTAAAGGGACTTGAACCACCGGGATATGACCCGCGCACGCTAAAAGGAATGATACTCTCCTATGCAGTATCTCCCAGGGGTGCCTGTCATCTCAGACTAATGGGGTATCACGCGGACTTACTAGGATTAGGCGGCGGTAGATTCAGTACTAGTAAGGAGAAAGTGGAGATTCTTGTAGACTTAGAAAATAAGGGAATAATGTATGACTCACTTCCAGTATGTAAGTTCGGTAGGTATATATATGACTGGGATGTTATGAAAGAGGTGCTTAATGCTGTTACAGGCTTTAACTATACAGTTGATGAACTTAAGCTAATTGCAGAGAGAGTGAGGACATTAATAAGGCTATTTAATAACAAGGTAGGAGTTAGTAGGGATACGGACAGTTTACCTAGGAGATTTATTGAAGAAGTAGTTGAGTACGAAGGTAAGCAATATAGAGTAACCGAGGAAGAGATAAATAGAATGCTTGATGCTTACTATGAACTTAGGGGCTGGGATAACAATGGAATTCCTAGAAAAGAAACCACAGAGAGGTTAAAACTCAGTAAAACTGTAAATGAGTTAGGCCTAAATTAGGTGCACTTGTACTATCTGATGATCATAATTATAATCAATAATACCTATGTGTGTATTTAAATAGGTCATAGCAGTACTGATTTTGTGCTATAAGTAAAAAATATTTTTACTAATTCTTTTACATTTGTATAATATTTTTCAGTTAAAAACAAGAACTTCATAAAATATGTTACTAGAAAAAATAAATAGGTTAGGATGATATTCTAAATATACTGCGTTTAGGTGATCAATATGTCGTACCCGTATAAATCAGTGGAGGATATTATTGAGAGCCAAAATAAGTACATGTTTCCTTGCACACCTAAGTACAGGCAGCCCGTAGTTATTGTTGAGGGTCGTGGAGCACTAGTTAAGGACATTAGTGGAAAAGAGTATGTGGATTTGTTCGGTGGTTATGCAGCTGTTAACGTAGGGCATTGTCATCCAAGAGTTGTTAGAGCTATTGTTGAGTGGGCCCAGAAAATTCACCATACATCCTACGACTACTATAATATTCCATCGGCACTTTTAGCAGAAAAATTAGTGCAAATACTACCGATGAGGGGAGCTAAGAAGGTATTCTTCTGTGTTAGTGGTGCCGAAGCCAATGAGGGTGCTATTAAATTAACCAGAAAGTACATGTTGAAGTTTAAGCATAAAGTAGGTCTGGACATTCTAACAGTGAGATATTCGTTTCATGGCAGAACACACTTAACAGTAACGCTCACAGGGCAAACAAAGTATAAGAAGGGTATGGCAGCATCTACAGCTATACCGGGCATCAAGATAATCCCCGCACCATATTGCTTCAGGTGCCCGTTCAAAATGAAGTACCCAGAATGTGGTACGTTCTGTGCTTACTACATAGAGGATGTAATTAAATATGAAACAAGTAGTGATGTGGGTGCTTTTCTGATTGAGCCGGTCTTAGGTGAGGGAGGAGTTATAGTTCCACCAAGAGAGTACTTGAAAATAGCTCATGACATCATTAAAAGTTATGACTCCCTGTTAATAGCTGACGAAGTACAAACAGGCTTTGGCAGAACTGGCAAACTATTCGGTATTGAGAACTTTGGTGTAGAGCCTGACATTATAAGCATGGCTAAGGGTATAACTAGTGGTCTCCCACTAGGTGCTATAGGCGCTAAGGCTGAAGTGGCCGACGCCTTTGAGCATGGTGATCACTCATCTACGTGGGGACCTAACGCGGTTACGTGTGCTGCAGCAGTAGAAGTAATTAATGTGTTGCTTGAGGAGAGACTTCATGAAAAAGCAAAAGAGCTAGGTGAGTACTTCCTGAAGCGACTAGGTGAATTAGCAGATAGGCACAGAATCATAGGTGAGGTAAGAGGGCTTGGGTTAATGATAGGAGTTGAACTAGTTAGGGACGAGAAAAAGACCCCAGCAGCTAGTGAAGCCCTTAGAGTTAGGGAGAAAATGCGGGAGAAAGGCTTCTTGATCGGGGCTGGGGGAGCTTATGGATGTACTCTGAGAATAGAGCCTCCTCTAATGATAACTAAAGAGCAGATAGATAAAGCTGTAGACGCTCTGGATGAGGTATTAAAGACTCTCTAAAGTAGGAGAAAATAGTTTTTTACCTAGCTTAATTATAAAACTTCAAGGTATTATTGCTATAATCGTGCAGTAAATCTAAATCATGTATCTCTTAGCTTACTTTAAGGTAAGTTTTAACTCCTTAATTTTGCTGGGATCCTTAGGCACGTTTTTCAATGATGTGACGAAGCCAAGCACAGTATTTTTTAAAGCCATCTTAACGAATGGAGATAAGGCAACTTCC
>CAYZJX010000042.1:0-9538 GCA_964479035.1 uncultured Desulfurococcaceae archaeon | reverse complement strand
CAAAGTACCCATTTAAGTATTTTATCAGAAAGCTAAAATAGTATCTAGGGAAATTCGTGAGAGCTCTTGTCTGGGAGCAGAATGTAACGCTTAAGGAGGTGCCCGTACCCCCTATACCTAAGGGCTGGGTGCTAGGGAAGGTACTTTACGGAATGTTCGGCCCTATAGATAGGTCTATAATGCTTGGCCTACATCCAGTAGAACCTAATAGAATAGCTGGTAGTTTAGGTGTAATTAGGGTAATAGAGCCGGGCGTTGATGCAACCGGGATTAGACCCGGTGAAGTTTACACCGTCATACCTTACTGTAAGGATGGCATTGTTGGAATAGATTACGATGGGTTACTCGCTGACTATGCTGCATTACCTAGTGAGTGCTTAGTGAAGGTAAGTAGAAATGATTTGAAGCCAGAACTTCCTCTATGGGTTGAGTTCTCTTTTTTGGATGACGTATCTCGAGCAGCTGAGGGTAAAAAGACACTCATAGTTGGATGTGGATTTAGCGGATACGTAACTGCTAGGTACCTAAAGGATAGGTGTGAAGTCACTGTTGCATGTATTGAGAGAGCACTATATGATGACATTGCGTCACTAGGTGTTGACGTAATGATGCTTGATAATATAGCTAGTAAGTATGATGTTATAGTTGTTGAGCCATTAAGTATTTACTCAACACTTCAAGTCCTAAAAGTTCTTAATGAAAATGGTACACTAGTATTCCCTCCTACTCAACCTAAAGTACTGCTAAGTTACTCAGGTTTTCCACGAGTCTTTCACATAATACGACCGCAGCTTGGGAACATAGCTGCAGGAAAGAAGGCACTAAGTGAAATTCCTGATAAGTTAAGAAAGAGTGCTTACGCTATATTAAAGCACTTAGATGAGGTACCAGTGCTAGTTAGATATTATGGAAGGGTAGTATACGCTGCTGAGAAGGAATCTTAAAAAAGAAACGCATTGCTAATGTTACTCCTAAGACTTCTCCTGCTAACTTAATTTCTTCTTTATGATTTCAGCTAGTATCTTTATGCCTATTTCAATTTCTTCAGGTCTCGGGAAGCTAAAGTTAAGTCTCATAGTATTCTTTCCTGAGCCGTCAGCGTAAAATGCTGCTCCTGGAACGAAAGCTACGCCAGCTTCTACAGCCTTAGGCAGAAGTTCTCTTGTGTCTATTTCATTGTTTGGTAACCAGAGCATTAAGAATAACCCTCCTATGGGTTTAGACCACCATGAACCCTTAACCATGTACTTCTCCAATGCAGCAAGCATTACGTCTCTTTTCCTTTTGTATACTATTCTAGCTTTCTCAATAGTCCTGTCTACTAGTCCTCTCTTAATTGCTTCAACAGCTATAAATTGACATAGAGTTGATGTATGTAGGTCTGTGCTTTGCTTAGCTCTTTCAAATACCTCAATTAGTACTCTATTACCTGCGATCCACCCAATTCTTAATCCTGGTGCTAATATTTTACTTAAGGTACTGAGGTACACTACCCTACCTTCCTTATCTAAGGTTTTGAGCGGTGTAACATCAACTCCTTCATCATACACAAAGTGCGAGTAAGGATCATCCTCAATAACTAATATATCATGTTCTGAAGCTATCTCAAGTAAGTGCTTCTTGCGCTCTATACTCAGTGTAACGCCAGCTGGATTGTGAGCCACGGGTATTGTATAAATTAACTTTACTCTCTTACCGCCTTTGACTATCCTCTTAACTTCCTGCTCAAGCACGTCCGTTCTCATCCCATTATCATCTATAGGTATTCCAACTAATGATGGCCTATAGAGCCTAAACGCATTTAGTGCTGCTAAGTACGTGGGTAACTCAACAATGACAATATCTTTGGGATTAATTAGCACTCTACCTATTATGTCCAGTGCTTGCTGAGAACCTGTAGTAATTATGATGTCGTCATCACTCCCTACAGCAATTCCATTCTTCTTCATGTAATTTAACAGAGCCTCACGTAACTCAGCTATTCCCTTTGTCGGTGAGTACTGAAGTGCTTTTTCACCCTTCTCCTTGATTATGTCCTTAGCTACCTCGGCTAATTCAGCCTTCGGAAATATTTTAGGGTCTGGGAGACCTCCAGCTAAGCTGATGATTTTTTTACCTTCAGTAATTTTGAGAAGCTCCCTGATTTCTGAAGCTCTCATTAGCTCGGTTCTCTCAGCTAGGAATTCTTGATAATTTATCAGGGTATACACACCCTTTACAATAAAGAGCACCAGATATTATTTTTGTTTGCCATGTAAATAGTTTAAATTGTTTATTCATTACTCAAACTATATTTTTTAATGGCGGGTGCGAACTTAAGCCCATAGTATATTAGGCCGTGGGGGTCATCGCTCGATAATATTCTCAATACTGCCTCAACCTCCATTCCTTCACTAACTTCTGATGGCTCAACATCAACTAACTCACCTACAACCCTGACACCCTCGCTAAGTTTAATTAGCGCTATAATTCTTGGCAAATACTCCTCCGAGCCTTCAGCTCTATTATAGCTCACTGCAAATTCCTCTACAACACCTCTGCCGCTTGACTTAACTAATTCTATGTTGCTTGATCCGCAATAGGGGCATTTAATGTACGTAAAGTATGCAGCTCTGCCACAGTCTTTACACTTAGTTAATAATACCTGATAATATCCTTCTTTTCTTCTCCAGAATTTAGGTATTGAGTACTTCATGTCATCACCTCTAGACAATTTTCTGCAATAAAGCTAATCTAGCATTGTAGTCGGGTCCTGACATAGAATGAGCAATTGCGTACTTTCCATCAAATTTCTTGCCAGCAAAACCCTCAGTCATTAACTTGTAGAGTTCAGCTACCTGATAGACTCCAGTAGCACCAAATGGATGACCCCGAGCCTTAAGTCCCCCACTAATATTAATGAATTCAAGCTCATTAACCACTTTAGGAGCTTGGCCCCTATTAGCTAAGCCGAACTCTTCGATCAGTAAGTATGCATAAATACTGTAACTGTCATGAAGTTCTATAGCTGCTTCCCTAATCACTTTTTCATTAAACTTCTCTTTAAGCCTCGATACGACTGTAGCTGTTGCTGGTAGTCTCGTTATATCATCACGTAAGTGCATTTGAACAGATATTGCTGAGCTCACATGAACTAATTCAACAGGCTCTACTTCCGCATTTCTCAGTACCCTATTCGAAGTAAGCACAAGTGCTGCTGCTCCATCACCTATTGGAAAAGTATCCAGTAAGTGTATTGGGTCCGATATAACCATACTGTCAAGAACTCTTTCGGGGCTTACTTTGAAGCCTAGTTGAGCGTAAGTATTCTTACTAGCGTTTTCATGCATCTTAACAGGCCACCCAATAATATCCTCTCTCTTAAGCCCATACCTCCTTAAATACGCCTTCATTATCAATGCGGCATAATCCGGAGGAGTTATGTTTCGTATGAATTCTATTTCATAGTCCACTATTTTACCATACACTTTGTTGATTTTGTACGTAGGATACTCAGTAACTTTTTCAACACCAACAACCAACACTTTTTCAGCAGCACCTGACTTGATAGCTGCCCACGCTACCTCTAATGCCGCAAGACCGCTTGACTCACCTGTCTCAATACGCAGTGCCTGTACTTTAGTCATACCCAAATTCTGCATTAGAATCGTCGATAAGTCAAGCTGATCAAGTATGCTGTCAGAAAGCATATTAGATACTACAACTAAATCCACGGACTCGATGCCTGACTTACTAATAACATTACTAATTACTTCACCAGCTAGTTCCTTGTAACCTCTATTGAAGTGCCTTCCTACTTTAGTTAGTGCCGAACCAATCACATATACTCTGTTCAAATTAATCACCCTATATTGCGTATGTAGAGCCTTCTTGACTTAGCGTACTGTGAGTAACTTACGTACTTCTTCCTCTTAAGTAGATCATCAACTTTAGGTCCTTTCTCGACTTTCTCCTCAATACCATCTCTAACTACAATGCTAAAGGCATCACTACCTGCACCGCTTCCAAATGTAGCCACTAGTATTCTCTCACCCGGCTTAGCCTGCTCTAGCACCTTAGCTAATCCTATTAGTGCTGATCCATTATAGGTATTCCCTATCCACGGAGTTACTATTCCTGGAAGTATTTTTTCTTTCGGGAAGCCAAGCTTCCTACCCACCTGTAGGGGGAACTTACCATTAGGTTGATGAAATACAGCATAATCAAAATCACCTGGCCTTAGGCCTAGCTCATTAAAAAGCATATTGACAGCTTCTACAATATGGTGGAAGTACGCAGGTTCGCCTGTAAATATTTCACCGTGTGACGGGTATTTAGATCCTTCCCTGCGCCAGAAGTCGGGTGTGTCAGTTATGTACGTTACTACACCCTCAAACCGAGCTACTGATTCGCTAACAGGTCCTATGAGGTAAGCTGCAGCACCCGATGAAGCAGTTAGTTCAAGTACATCACCCGGACTAGCCTGAGCAGTATCTGAGCCGATGGCAAGACCATATCTTATTGACCCACTGGCTACGAGGGCTATAGCTAGTCTAATACCTTCCCCTCCAGCTCTGCAGGCAAACTCCATGTCTGTGCTTAATTTCTTCTTTGACACCCCTAGGGCATCAGCTATTATAGTTGCTGAAGGCTTAACTGCATAAGGTTTTGACTCGGTCCCTACGAAAACCGCTCCAATGAACTCTGGATTTATGCTACCTCTCTCAATAGCTACCTTAGCAGCATACCATCCCATTGTTACAGTGTCTTCATCGACGGAAGCAACAGCTTTTTCTTCAATCCATAGAACTTTAGGTAACGACTTCTCAAAACCCCATAGACCAGCTATTTCATCAGCTTTTACCCTCTGGCGCGGTATGTAGACACCCCACCCTATGATTCCTGTTAGTGATTCTGGACGTGGCACGAAAAGTACCCGAGACATTACTTAGTAGGAGGAAATTTTTATGGATTACAGTACATACATCGAGTATACCTATATATACTGATTAAGCAGTCTTATTACTAGATATGATGAAGTGGGCAGCCTTAGACCTTATGAGGGATGAAGACCACAACTCACTCTGAGCTTGATTTCTGTAATTAAGTATTAATGTAAATGGTGTTCGACACAGACTTAAAACTAACTAAAATTATGTAGGTAATTACGCACTACTTGAGATGAAGGACATATTACCAAAACTCTTCGTGAGTTGACTCTCTTATACACCCTAATTCCTTGAGCCTATTGTAAATATTTATGACAGCCCTCTGCACGTCCTCCTCACTCTTAGCACCCGTAATAACCATCTTACCGCTGCTGAATATCAGCAGTACTACTTTGGGGTCGTCCATCCTATGAATTAACCCTGGAAATTGCTCCGGCTCATACATAGTATTGGGTAATAGATAGGCAGCCTTCTCCAAGTCCACCTCAACACCGAGGTTAGCTGAAGCAACAATGTTCTGAATCTGTATCTTGGGCTTACCAACTATTATTATGCCGTGTCTTACAAAGATCCTTATTATTTTCTTAAATCCCTTAATGAGCATTTGAGTACTCTTAGCCCCTGTAACTACCATCTTACCTGAGTTGAACACTAAGGCTGTTAATCTAGGACTCTCTAACCTCATTATCAAGCCCGGAAATTCCTCAGGATCATACTCTATATTAGGAACAGATCTAGCTATAGCACTTAGATCAAGTGCTTGGTCAAGTGTTACTGTGGCAACAATGTTTTCTATCTTGATAATTGGTTTAACTTCCAATTAAACCCCCGTTAAAAGAATTTGTTGGGATTTTTAAATTAAACCTACATGAAATCCAGTAACTCAGCGAGAGGAGGTAACTCAAATACACCTACTTCTTCATCAACAATGATAGGCCTTAATTCCTCTATGACTACTTCATCCCTCAGAATAGGAGATAAGTACGTCTCCCTACTTAAGGTTACTTTAGATCCCGTCTGGTATATCCCCACCGCAGGCAACGTTATAATTTCCCTCCCATCTCTTAATCTTCCCACCAGAAAGCATGGAAACTTACCTACAGTACCTATTGAATCTCTCAGCGCTATGCTGGGGTGTTCATGAGCTATAATTAGTGTCTTCCATGAGTTATTCCTTTTTTGCTCTTCCGTTAGTTCTTTATGACCATGGACAATTAATATATTATCTAGTTGCAGTTCATTGACTAACTTAAAGCTATACTTCCTCTGCATAAGTACTAGGTAGTTGTCGTGGTTGCCTCGCACAACAATTACTTCATTAACTTTGGGTAATAAGAACATGAGTACTTCAGCCAGTTCTTTCCGCTCAATTCTGCCTAATCTATCGAATATGTGCTTAAAGTCTCCTGCTACAACCACCGTATTAACCTCTACTAAATTTAGTGCTTTCTCAAGTATGTCGAGCGTCCTCCTAAGCTGAAATCTAGGAATGTAAAATCCCTTATCTGCCATATCCTCCTCAAAACCTATGTGCGTGTCAGCTATCACCAGCGTTCTGCGCCGCCTAATGTACAGTACTGGCAACTCACTAACTATTTCTACGCCGTCACTTACCTCCATATTTCATAACTCCTTTAGGAAACTCGTGTTAAAGGGTGATAAGTGTTAAGAGGAGGAATATAGAATAATTACTGAGGAATGATGAAGCTTACAAGGGGAGACCATTAGGGATGATCTCTGAACCCGCGGCTGAGTAGATTCCTCCTAATTATCGCTCTATAAGTAGTTCTAGTGCTCTAGCTAGTATTAATCCATAAATAGGTGCTGTAAGAGGGTCAGTCTTTATTTTAAGCTCCTTAAATTCCGTAGCTGCTGTTATTGTGAGTCCTTTCAGCTCCTTCATTGAGTATTCTTCCACATCTGTAGTAATCAGTAATATCCTATTTACAAATCTTATGAAGTTCTTTACTTCATAAGGCATGGCGAGAAACCTCTGCGTTTTGAGCGTATTGCTGTACGCTAAGTACTCAGCTACGGCCCACATAGTAGGTGACGCAGTAATTAGGTGTGGCGTAGCCATAAATTCCTTAATACTCAATAAGTCGTCTAGGTAGTGCTCTAGCATATCATTAATAGCTACACTAATACTTGTTAGCTCGTTCCATAGCCTCTCACCTCTCACTCCTTTTCTGTCTATGAAGTTCGTTACTGCTATACCTACTAGTACATGAGTTTGAAGAAGCCATGATATACTCTTAGCTGTATTTTTTAGATACACAACTGAGTCATTTGATAACTTGTACTTAATTACTTGAGGTAAGCTGTCAGATGCAACTATTGCGCAAATTCTATGTCCAGTCCACCTAACTTGGTCTATGAGTAAATTAAGTGCATTTAGACCGTCCGGCGCGGCGAAGATTATGATGTCTGACTCCCTACCTTCATCATAAGGCACTACATAATACATAAGTTCTTGAGGCGTAAAGTAGATAGCATTCCTTGACGTCATGTTCCTTAGACATAGTACTAAAAACCTTGCTGGTGATGCAAACGATCCTGCATTAGTTACTATTATATCTCTGCTGCTTGAGCCAATGAATGACATCAGCGTCTTAGAGTTATCAACCATACTGCCTGGCAATACCTCAGAAATCTCATTAATTATTCTCTCCACAAGTCTCCCAATTAGTCCTTCGCTCAATAAGCTTCACCCTCTCCTCAACTAAACATAACCTTTTTAAGAAGATAAAATATGTGCCACTTGATTTAAGGCATAATGAGAATTTTTATGTAAAGAGTGATTACTTAAATGCTTATTAGGTATTTTTTGTTGTTTGATTTTGGGCGGGGGTGCCCGAGCTAGGTCAAAGGGGGCGGGCTTAGGCCCCGCTGGCGTAGGCCTGCGTGGGTTCAAATCCCACCCCCCGCACCAGTTTTATTTTGCAGGCTTAACGTATCTTACGTAAAACTCAGCAACCTACTAGAAGATCCCCATAAATAGTTTTAATGTTTCAATTTTAGTCTCTTTTATGTAGGCGAATTAATTTTCCCCTTAATTTTTCTTAACCACGTACCTGAGCGGCATACCATCACTCAAGTATGGACTCCTTAGGCCACCATTTATAATTAACTCATTAGACATAATAGCTAGATCTATATCTGGAAATATATGCATTCGTATGACTTTTTTATATTTCTTAGCCTCCTTAGAAGATTCACAGACTTCATAGAAACTTAGTACCATCACCACATTGCACTCAGGCAAAAATTAGCTGCCCTGGATTAAGAAACAGTACTACTCTAGTAGCTACCAGCTTCGGGACATACTGAACTAGTACGCTGGGATTATAAGTCACTTCTAAGTAGTCGCTAGTAGCTAAATCATTGAATTTTCTAGGAAACAATGAATAATGTTTTGTTGAGTTATGACTTCTAGTATTATACTCTTTTCTTATATCTTATCACGATATATATTACTGAGGTAGCTATTCCTGCGAGTATTATGTAGTAATATACTCCTGGGGTCTGCTGCTTTGCTTCTATGTGTTTTAGGGCTAGCGGAAATATTACGTATTTTGAATTATTGGTGTATAAGCAGCCGGAAGCAAATGGATGAATTGTAGGTACTTGATGATTCTTTACATACTTTATTAGTGTATCAACATTGTTACCCACGATTATCCCAAGAATGGTATCATTACTAGTGCAAGTGATTAATACTAATACATCATTTTTACCTGAATAACATCTATTTATGAATTTAAATCCCTTCTCGCAGTATCCTATGTAGCTTTTTCCTAAAATATTTACTATCATCTTGAATAATGGGCTCTCTGACATAGTTATGATTAATGTATTATTTTCCTCAGCGAGTTCTATCAAACTCTCCCGCATCCTGGAGTATGGTTTAACTACTATTTTGCTGTTCGCAGAGTGCATTAAAGTATATTTCAGCAACATGTTGCTCCTAATTAGTTGAGCTATGTTTTTTAATGAATATCTATCATCATATATTATTGTAGTATTCTTGAGTGTTAGTAATATAAATGGTGGTTCATAGTCCCCATCATCATATGCGTATTTTTCTTTTATATACCTCAACCATAGCTTCTCTAGCTCATCTAGACTTAACCCGTAAATATCTTTAAAGTACTCTATACTTGTATTTACACACATTAACTTATACAATTCTATGTATTTCTCTATGCCATACTCGTCAATGAGCCAGCACGTAAAACTCTCGAATTCCCAGCAATATGCCAATATTGATTGACCATATCTAGTATATAATTCCTTTACTGGTACATATACACCGTGACTTATCATGTAATGCGTTAACCTATGTGGATATCCCGTTAATTCAATTAATAGGTTTTTTATCGGCAGAGCGTTTAGCACTAAATATAAATTTAGTGCTTCAGCAATCTTGTGCGTTAGTATATTGTACTTGTATGATATGTAATTCTTTATAAGATACATATTAATGCCATCCGCTAACTCCAATAATAGAAAGTCTAGATTTTCATAGTCCTCAGTAATGTTATGGTAAAATATATGTGTTCTCTGTTCATATGGTTTATATAGAACTATTATACTATTCTCCGTAATAT
>CAYZJX010000041.1:0-9575 GCA_964479035.1 uncultured Desulfurococcaceae archaeon | reverse complement strand
TATCTGCTATAGCGCTAATTATCATAGCTATGGTTCAATTTGACCTACTGCTGCAAGTAGTACTTAATACATTTCTCCTCACTTTCCTCTATCACAAGCTATCTATCCTAATTAAAGATAAGGGTATAGGTGTTCCAATAGCGGTATCAATAGCAGTTACAGTCATACTATCTGTTTCCACAGCACTATGCCTTAATTTAAGTACGTTAATGACATTTGCACTTACATTCACTTCTTCAGCAATAGCATTACTTATTGGCGTCGACTTAATGAACTTAAGCAGGGTAATTTTCTTCAATGTTAGAAGAATAATTATAGGTGGAATGGGGCCAGCGGATGCGTTGCTATTAATTCCAGCTACTTCAGCCTTAGTAACAGTTAATGTCATTAAGACACTATTTGGATTTATAGCCTAGATGGTATTAAATCAACTTTATATTATTCAGTCAACACATACCTCAAGCCCACGCTTTTAAGTACTTCGGTAATTAGGTTCCATGCCTCCAACAGCTTGTTTAAGGCTGAACCTTCGATCGATATGAGGAAGTATGGTCTGGGCGATGGGACTAATGACTCCTCACTCTTAAGACCTCTTGCAGCCTTCATTAATGTGGGTAAGACCTTAATCAACATGTCATTATCTGATATGCATATAAAGGATGTTGTTGTACCTGAACATTCATATCTTCTACCTAATTCATCCCTTAGTGTGGGGATGTTGTTAATTAGTTCACTAATGTCACTTGCGTCAACACGTATGACTATTTTGTACATTAGCTAACTCCACCCCAAAACCTTAACTCCTTCCATACTAATTTTTTCTACTAATTCTGCCTTAATTTCCTTCGATGGAGTCTCCATGACGATCTCAACCAGTGCATACCCTGGCTCTATATCTAAGCTGAATCTATCGTGACGGACATCTATGATGTTACACCTCAATACTGCTACTTTACTTAGGACCTTCTCGAGCATTCCAGGCACATCCCTAAGCGCTAACCTCAGCTTACATATTCTGCCCTCAGCTATTAGACCCCTAAGGATTACTCTGTAAAGTGTTGTTAAGTCGGCATTGCCGCCACTTATAACAGCAACTATTTTCTTACCTTTAATGTCTAGCTTTCCACTAAGAATAAGTGCTAAGGGAAGTGCACCAGCACCTTCAGCAAGTAGTTTGGATCTCTCCAAAAGCAAGTACATAGCCCTAGCAATGGAATCTTCATCAACTAAGTAAACATCATCAACAAATTCCTTAACTAACTGAAGAGTTAGTTCTCCTACAGTTTTAGTTATTACTCCATCGGCTAGGGAGGGCTTAGGAGCTATTGTTACAGGTTTACCACACTTGAGTGACTCATGGAATTTAGGGGCAGCCTCAGGCTCAACTCCAATTACCTTTACTCTATTACCAAGGATTTTCTTAACAGCTATAGCAATACCTGATATTAAGCCACCGCCCCCCATTGGGACTATTACATAGTCTAAGTCAGGTATGCTTCTTGCTACTTCCAAACCTATGGTTCCTTGACCAGCTATTATATATGGGTCATCAAAGGGATGTATGAATACAAATCCATACTTTCTGCTAAGTTCTAGGGCTTTAGTGTAAGCATCATCATAAACTCTACCATGTAGAATTACCTCTGCACCATAGGATTTAGTAGCTAGCACCTTATATGGTGGTGTTGTTTCAGGCATGACTATGGTTGCCTTAACATTAAGTTCTTGAGCAGAATACGCAACCCCCTGAGCATGATTTCCTGATGACGCAGCTACTACCCCGTACTTTCTTGCTTCACTAAGGACTGAGTAGATCTTAAAGTAAGCACCTCTAACCTTAAATGCCCCAGTTTTCTGTAGGTTCTCAAGCTTTAAGAAAACAGCAGCATTAACTAATTTAGAAAATGAGTGGCTATAGCTAAGCGGTGTTCTGTGAATAACGCCTTCAAGAACCTCATCAGCTTTCTTAATTAACTCGAAAATAGTGTTTGAGTTCATATCCCGCCAGCCAGTAACATGTCAGAAATCAAACATATAACTATATCTACTGTATATCCTCTTGAACATTTTAAGTAACTAGCACTTGTAGTGAATACTTAATAGTTACGTAGTAATGTAATTTAAATGTAAGGTTAAGAAAAATGCTAACAGCTAGTACGAGGGGCGAGCTTTCAAAAATAATAAAGGAACTATCCTACAGTATGGATTGCGGCATGAAAGAGCAAATACTCCTTAAGAACTACTCATTAGTTAACTTTGCAGCGAAATCTCTCATAGGTGAAGGCCTCTCACTAATAGATGCTTATGAGGAGAGTAGAGGAATAGTTATCATTATAGAGAATAGATTTGGAAAGAAATGTAGGGAGTAGGCGGACATGAGTGTCCGCTACATAGATGAGGTAGATCTTAAGATTTTGTCTAAACTCGTTCAAGACTCTAGAATACCATTTAGTAGATTAGCAAGAGAATTAGGAGTAAGTGAGTCGACAATATACTTAAGAATTAAGAGATTAAGAGAATTAGGTGTGCTAAAGAGTTTCTCTGCAATAGTAGACCTCAGTAGACTGGGATATGAAGTTGAGGCATTTATTAAAGTAAAGGTAGGTAATCAATGGAGCCCGCTGGAGGTTGCCGAAATTTTAGAAAAAATCAGCGGTGTTATGGAAATATATGAAGTGAGTGGTGACTACCCAATACTACTTAAGGTATTAGCTAGAGACAACATTGAGCTATCAGGTATTATAGATTCGGTAATGAAGGTTAAGGGCATTACCGACATAGACGTGATGTATGTTATAAGGAGAGTAGCTGCTGAGACGTATGCGCAGAGGGTCAGTCCAGTAATAGAAAAATTACTCAAATAACTTAAGCTTGTCGTGGGCAATCGTACTGTAAAAATTACTTCCTAATTAATTTCAGAACAAGAGATGCTATTTTTTCGGCTGGATTTATACCAGTAGCACTCATGAATCCCATCCAGTGCGGAGAAGCATTTACTTCATAAATAACATAACCTCTTTCTGTCTCACCTACGTCAATACCAGAGTAAAGAAGTCCTAAGGTCCTCGATGCCTTTATGGCGAGTTCTTGCAGTTCATTATTAAGCTGTGCTTTCTCAACTCTAGCTCCTTGAGCTACGTTTGTCTTCCATGAATTCGGTGGTGCGTACCTGTATATCGCCCCGAGCACTTCCTCACCAACAATAAAAACCCTTATGTCACGGTTACCTATTCTTTCGTATTTTTGAACATAAATTGGCTGGCCGTGAGTAATCCATGTTTTAGCTATCATGAATGCTATATCTGGGTCACTCACCTTTATGGATCCGTAGCCCATGCTGCCCATCAGCGGCTTAAGTACTACGGTCCCCCATCTCTTAGTTATTTCTGATACCTCAAAAACATCCTCAACAACTGCTGTATTGGGTACTGGAAGACCTGCTTCCTTAAGTTTTAGGAGAGCCATGAACTTATCTCTGGCACTTATTAATGAATTAGCAGGATTAACGACTAATGTTCCAAGTAATTCAAGCTGCTTAAGTATGTCTAATCTCTTAAACAGTATCTCTGTAGAGCTAACTAGCCCGATACCTCTCACAACAGCAGCATCTAACTTAGGAATTATGGTTCTCCCATAGCCAACCCACATTCTGTCCTTAGTTATGAATGGTGAGAGCCTCGATAATCTAAGGTACAGTGTCTCGGCACCTCTCTTCATAAAAGCTAGAAGTAATTGCCTTACTGAAACCGTAGGTACTGGTGCTTCATGTAATACTGCTACCCTAACCATTAGCTTCTCACATCCAACTTACGATACGTTGCCCAGATTTTAAATAAGATCCAGCCGACATGTATGTTCAATTGATATTAATTAGGTTTATGAAGTCTAGAAAAATAATTGTTTTAATCTACTACATTAAAAATACCTGTAGTAGGTGTATGTAGTGCGAATAGACCCTACAATACTAGTAATCTCACTTGCTGCAGTACTGACCCCCGTAATAACGTACCTAACTATACAGCTAGAGCGCAAGAAGGGATTTGTTTCACCTGATGTTCATAAACAGTCGAAACCCCTAATTCCCAAGTCCTCAGGTCCTTCACTTATTGCTGTATATGCCATTACTTGTGTACTAACGCATTTTTTAGGATATAATGCACTTATGCCGTATTTTACAGCAGTTATTATTGGTGGTTTGCTGGGATTTATTGACGATATCTATGACATTAAGGCACATCATAAAATCATTTTGTTTCTCCTTCCTGCACTACCCGTAGTGCTATCAGGTACTTATGTGCCAAGTCCTTACTTACCTGGTATTGGGGGGCTCAGACTAACACTACTTTACCCGATACTTCTTCTACTAGGTTATACTGTCGCAGCTAATGCATTTAATATGGCTGACACTCACAATGGCATAATACCAATAATACTCATAATTTATATGCTGTTTCTAGCTTTAGCTACTTGCTTAACAAAGCCAGAACCCTTACCGGGGTTTTGGCTGTTTTATGCAGCATCACTAGTGATTTTTGCTACATACCTGCCATACAATGCTTATCCAGCTAAGATATTCAACGGAAATAGCGGATCCCATTTAATGGGCGTTGTCTTTGCCTCATTGGCTGTACTCTCAAGACACGAGTTCTTCACAATAATTGCGTCAGCCCCTCTCATACTCAATGGATTCAGTATCTTAACAACTATTAAAGGCTTGAAGAACAGGCAGAGAGTCCCACGACCAGTAAAACTAAACAGCGAATACGAGCTGGAATACCCATACAGCAGCGGTTCGCAGGAACTTCCTATAACTTTGGTTCAGCTATTTGTTCTTAAGCGTAGCCTGAAAGAAACCGAAGTCATTGCTGCATACATTATAACCTACATAATTTCAGGTTCTCTTGCAGTAGCCCTAACATACTTTCTTGATATGGTTATGTGGTGACCTATAGTAGCTACATTGGTTACCCACGCACGACCTTGAATTCCTTTACGGCTTAAGTACTCAAGAATCACTGACCTAGCTTCAATAGCTTTTACATAGGAGTCAGTAAAACCAAAGATAGCAATCCCTAAAAGACTCTGTCCCACTCCCTTTAAACCAGCTTTACGCATTTGGTCTATTAGCTCCAGGCTAACCTCATTATAAAACCGACCCAGGCTCTCAGTAAAATAATTACTGTTGTGCTCTTGAATATTTGAGACTGCCTCGGTAAATGTCTTAAAGTCTCTATGAGTGAGAGCTGTCATTAATCTACTAATTTCTCTATACAGTTGCAGCTGATGGGCGTATTCCCTCACTTCTTTTAAGTACTGCTCTAGGTCAGTGTAACTCGATCTAAGATCACCAGGTACAACTACAACAACATACCACTCTCTGGGTACAGGCAGTATAGCTATGGGTTCAGGTCCCTTAACAATCTCATTACTTCTTAACTTAACTCCAGAGTCAATAATTAGATTGCCATGCAGGAAGGTGTGTATACCTATAATGGAGAACTTTCCTCGACCCATAGCTAAGGCAACTTCAACAGGGTTAGTATCTAGCTTCTTAAGAAGAGAAACAGCAGTAATAGTTGAGAGTAACACACGTGTACGAAGCCCCAACCCGCAGTGTAGCCTGATGTACCCACCTAAGCTTATACTGACTTTATTAACTCCGAGTACTTTTAGCACTTCTTTTATTAAGTTAGTAATTTCCTGTAATGGCGCATCAATATATACGTTACTTGAGTCACTGGCACTGAGAAGCAGCTGAGGCTCTTCCAGAGAAAACCCTACAGCACCATAGAGATACGGCATATCCCTAAATCTATAGAATCCTACATATACCCTGTATCCAGCTCTCACACTGACTTCCCTTGAGCTCACAGTACCACCACAACTTCAGTCCATACTATGTTATCATTTATTTCTGTGCACTTTATGAAGCTTAATTTAGTGTTTATTAGCGAGTACATTAAGGAACAAACGGTTTCACCAAAGCTTAAGAAGGTAGGTGTATGCTGGTGTACAATAATGTGTGCAAGCTTCTTTACTGGGACTAGGGGTAGTGCTAGAAGAATTGCGGAGTCTCTATGTGTTGGGTTAACAGTTGGTGCCGTAATGGGATTTATAGATACGTATGGCTACGCAATTACTGGCTATACAACAGCAGAGCTTTCACCAATAGTTGCATCAATACTTACGCTAATTGTGTTCAGGTACGTATTCAGAGTCGCACCCTCGATATTAGAGCACTTCGTAGCAACGCTACTAGCTTCTGGAATGACGCTAACATCAACCATAACTTCGGGTATGTACATAACTTATACAATGTTAAGTAGTGTAAGTGATCCTAAGGAGATATCGCTGCCTGTGTGGAGTTATTTCCGTGGTGTACAGCTGGATCCAAACACGCTTTTGTTTTACCTGTACGCTACAGCGGTGTCAGCGAGTGGTGTCCTTATTGCTTATGCTTTTAGCAAGCACTTCATTGAGAAGGAACGCCTCAACTACCCAGTAGGTGCTGCAGTAGCATTAATGATAGGGCTCGGGAAGATGCTTAAGAAAACAAGTATATTATCAGCTATTTTAGTGGGTCTTATATTCGAGGTCACAGTTGCACTGCTCAATATACCTGCAATTGATGTAGGGCCAGCTCTCCAAGGTATTGTGCCGGGTGCAGCAGCAGGTATTTCATTAGATGTATTTGTTTTCTTACTCGCGCTGCTAATACCGCTGCAGACATCAGCGGGTGTAGGGCTAGGGAACTTCATAACGTACTTAGTAATAACCCCACTATTCGTAGTTAATGGATTAATGATATCGCTACCAGGCATGACGTCAGCGGATGTAGTAACTATTGCAGCACCCCACATAGCCTCAGCTTTAATAGGCTTTTTGATAATTTCTTCACTTTACTATATAGTAAAAAATAGATCGGTATTCATTCTAACCATGAAGTATTTAGTAGCTAATGTTTACATGCTTAAGTACTTACTTGTAGCTATAGTTATAATAGGATCTACGTACGTGCCTGTACTCCTAGTTTGCAGGAATATTCCGCAGACTTTCCTACTCATGATTCCTATATATTTGGTGATTCAACTCTACCTCACAATAATTACAGTAAGAGTTGCGGGTGAAGTAGGTGTAGTGTCTCAGTCAACATTACCGCTAGCTACACTAACGCTTTATGGCATGGGTGCCAGAGGAGCATTGCCATACATCATGTTGGACCCGTACACAGGCGTCCCAATGCCTCAATTTATAGCTGGTTCCTCAATGAATTTAATGAAATGTAGTAAAGTACTAGACATAGATATGGAAACAGTACTTTATTGGCTGCTTTTAGCCCTAGTTATTGGCGCGCCATTAACTTTACTATATGGTCATGTGCTGCTGGCTGTTTTCGGGCTCTACTCACCTAAGTTTAATCTTCTTAGGTGGCTACCGATAGTTACGTGGATGAGAGCTGTCTATATGGGTGATGTCTCCTCATTTAATGTGCTGTCAGTACTTATAGGAGCGCTTTATGCTGCCGCAATAATGGTGTTACTTAAGATACTTAGGCTAAGGGGTATTTCACTCTTTGCACTAATGCTAGGTATGACGCTGACACCTGACATAGGAATGCTCTTCTTAATAGCTTCTCTCATCAAATATGTAGCACTAAGGCTTGGAAGTGATGTATATGAAGCACTACTTGCATACTCTTCACTGGCATTAGCAGGTGCTGGCGTGGGTATGGCGGTAATAGTAGTGATGTCAATGGCTGGGCTGGTGTAACAGGATGATATGGCTACTATTTATAGTAGTCTATGCCGCTGTAGCCCTAGTAGCGATACTTGGTGCAATTAGATATACAAGTATTGAAGCAGGCCACTTAAGGAAGTATGTGCTCAGAGTGAGGACATCAATAAGTAGGTTCCTCTTGCTTACTAAGGTACTTAAATTATTATTAGTTAAGCCTGCCACAGTACTAGCAGTCACAGCACTTATACTTATTGTGTTAATACCTGCTGCTTCTGCATCATACAGTTATGTGTGGATTGCTAGTGAAGTACGTAGCCCCATAAATAACTACGTGGCCTACATAGAATTCAGCAGTATAGTAGAGCGTGAGGCAGTTATTGCCATAGTAAAAAAGTACCTAGGCAATTATATTCAGTCCTATATGAGTTGCTTGAGAGTGGTGCTGGATAAACCTCTAAACCTAAGTATAGCAGAAGATCTTACATATGTTGTAATAGGCGTCGAAGGTGAAGTTCTTGAAAAACTTACGGGATTGCGTGACATAAGCGGATGTATTGTGTGCAAGAGAGGTTTGAAGGGTAGAGTACTTGAGGAGAAAGGACTTAAGTTACTTTGCATAGACCAATCAAGACTCAGTAAGGCATCACTAATTAGTGATGAGCCACTACTTCCAGTTCAAGCTTATGTAGGTGTGAGTCCTATTCTTCCTCCGCCTAAGAATGTTTTGGTCTTAAATAGGGTTGAAGCACTCCAAGTAGCTAACATAACATATGATGGTGTGACTGATGTCATTATATTGCTCAATAATTATGTTCCGCCAACTATACTAGGGAATATCATAGATGGATTAGGTAGCTCCGTAAAGAGTTTAAGGTACTATCTAGCAAATAATACAGTACTAATGTACTCAACAATTCCTTTACCTACGGAAAATTCAATTATTGTTGCACTAGTAGCTTCAGTACTGGCTTCAATAATTATTGTATCTATATATACTTCATTGCTGCCTGAAATTAAATTGCTATATAACCGTCTAGCTGTGCAGGGCCTACCTCCTTGGGGTATCACATTAATTATAGCCATACTAACATCCACGACAATACTAGGTGTTGGTGTAGCTGAGACAGCTATCATATATAGTACTTACGGTGGTGTGAGTGCATTCACATCATTAATTACGCTGCTTATTGTTTGGGTATCAGCAACCGCATACCTAAGTAGAAAATCAAAACCTGGTTCACTGCTCACAGACATATATGTGCCAGTTACTAGGAGGTACGAATTAGCAATTAAGGATGCTAAAGTTAAAGTAGGTGAACTAGCTAGTACTATACGTGAGTTAATTAAGAGTAATGAGTTCTTTATAGT
Source organism: uncultured Desulfurococcaceae archaeon (assembly GCA_964479035.1). Lineage (GTDB taxonomy): Archaea > Thermoproteota > Thermoprotei_A > Sulfolobales > NBVN01 > B83-G16. Next base: position 470 of record CAYZJX010000041.1, on the reverse strand, counting down.
TGATGAAGTATCAGTCAGCTTGCGTGAGCAGTTAGCGTACATTCATGCACGCCTACACTATACTGAAACTTGGGGCTCAGGATTAGACCTTAATATTAGTATTAGTAGTAATAGCGAGATAAGCATTAGCATATCAGTAGCACCTTGGGGTATCGAAGAAATATCTGAAGCCGTAGTTCAAAACATGATGTCACTGGCTGTATCTAGAGTTGTCGGAGGTGTGAGAGTGTGGGTATACAAGGGGTAATTAGCGTAGCTTTAAAGCAGCTAATTAGAGGTACTGGGCTGAAAATCGCAGTACTAACTTCTTTTGTTACTCTACTTCTCATAGTGATAGTATGGGAGTCGACTCCTAGACAGGTACTTTTAGCTGTACCAGTTCTTTCAGTTCTTTCAGCAATCTTTACCGACTCATCAAATATTAAATCCAGCTTTTATGCACTTATTCTAGTAGGTGCGTCAGTAAGGCA
>CAYZJX010000040.1:0-9644 GCA_964479035.1 uncultured Desulfurococcaceae archaeon | reverse complement strand
GTGTGAGGGCTGACCTGCTAATACCTGATATACTGCTTGTATTGATCATAAATTCGGTACTCAAAATTTCCCTTATGTGCTGTGATGTTATTTAAAGAATTAAAGCTCATAACTGTCTTAAACATATAATACTTATAAGATTAGTCTTGGCTGAATAAAGGGAATAGCGTTGTCACTTAGCGATTTAGAGGCTGAGGCTAGGAAAATTATTGAGGAAGCTGAAAAAAAGGCTAAGGAAATACTTGAGGAAGCTATGAGAGAAGCTAGGGAATGGAAAACGATGAAGATAGATAAACCATTAAGTGATGATGAAGTAAGTAATATAGTTAGTGAATTTGAAGATAAGATTCAGAAAGCTATCAAAGAATATGAACAAAAAAAGAAGCTAATTGAAGAAAATTACAGTAAGAAAAGAGATAAGATAATTGAGGAAACTGCTAAGGTAGTTGCTGGTGTCTAAGTAATGCTAGTGACAATACCGGAGAGGTTGTCTTATGTAAGAATACTAACAACTAAGGATAACATTGATAAGTTACTTAATGAGTTGCAGGATCTCGGTGCTGTACACACTGAGCGTATTGCAGAGTTACCTGAAGAGGATAAAAGAAAAATAATGATTGAATTAGAGACAGTGAAAAAGCTCCAGAACATCGTAAAAAGTTTTGAGTCATTAATAAAGATCCCTATATTAGTTGAAATTAAGGAAATCATAAAAACCTCTACACTTGGCGAGTATGTAAGTAAGCTACTCAGCAAGTTGAGTGAATCATATGAAAGAGCCATAGTCATAGAGAATAACTTAGAGAGATTAAGGCAGGACTTAATAGAATATAGAAAATTAACTCAAGTTTTAGAAATTATATGTAATGATCCAGAGCTACGCCAGCTACATCTGAATGACATAAGTTTTCGTGGACTAATTGTTTCTTCTGTTGTGCTCTTAGGTAGTGAATCAAGCATTAGGGATCTTGAGCGTTACATTAAGAGCAAGAACCTTGAGGTATATGTAATTAGGAGGATCCGGTTAAGTGATGAGAGAACTATATACATAGTAGCTGGGTCTACATATTCTATCGACGACATATTATTTCAGATTAAGAAGCTGAATATAGAGAAAATATCACTTCCCGCCAAGAAGGTACGTCCAAGCGAGTTTCTTGAGGAAGTTAGGAGTAAACTTAAAACTCTTGAGCGTATGATCAGAGATACCACAGAGAATCTTGAGAAATTACTGAGTAGTATAGTCCAGGATATCGCGTTAGCTAAAATCATCAGCAGGATTTGGGAAGATAGAATTAATGTACTTCTTAGCGCACTAGCAGGTGACTACCTAACTGCTATTGAAGGCTGGGTCCCTACATCGCAGCTCTCCTTCATTATTGATAAACTCTACTCATCTATTAAGTACGTCTATGTAAGCAAAATAGATTCAAGCAAGGAGCCACCTACTAAAATGAAGAATCCGAGACCGTTTAAGCCTTTTGAGTTAATTACTAAAATCTACGGCATTCCTAATTATCGTGAGTGGGATCCAACGCCAATAATATCATATTCATTGATGCTGTTTTTTGGCTTAATGTTCGCTGACGTAGTATATGGTATAATAATGTTTATTATCGTAAACTATGTCCTAGAGAGAATAGGTCTAGTGGAAAACCCGTATTCAGAAGGTTACTTAAGGTTTAAGAGGTTACTGACTGTACTATCAATTTCATCTATAGCATTCGGCTTACTGTCAAATAGCTATGCTGGCTACTCGGTAGTATTCAGGAATGGTAAAGTAATGTTTGAAATGGCATCAGGAACCAGCATTCAAGCAATACTACCTATACTTAACCCTACATTCTTCTTGAAGATAGCACTAATTATAGGGCTGGTACACGTTAATATTGCTCATGTATTTGCATTAATTAAATTCACTAGGAACAAGGAGAAAGGAGAATTAATTTCAAAAATAGGATTCTTTATTGCCGAAATCTTCGGCATACCCTACGTATTACATGCATTCCTTAATTATCAGCTGCCGGGCACACTAGGTCAATATAGCAGTTACCTGCTCTATCTAACACTAGTAGGATTAGCTATGTTAATTGCCGGCAAGTTCATTGCTTATAGAGCATTAGGCGCACTGTTCTGGCTATTTGACTTGACAGGTTTGCTAGGAGATGTGATGTCATATACTAGGCTTGCGGGTCTGGGTCTAGCGACGTCACTGCTTGCTCAAAACTTCAATAGTTTAGCTCTGGGTATAGCGGTAGGTATCTCAAACATGATACCTATTAAGTTAATAGGCCTCATCATAGGAGGTATTGCAGCAGTAATAGCTATGTTCTTCACTAATTTACTTAACATCACCTTCGGTATCATAGGTGCATTTATACACTCATTAAGGCTCTGTTTCGTTGAATTTCTACCTAAGTTCTATGAAGGTGATGGCAAGGAGTTTAAGCCGTTCATGCTTAGAATAGAGAGGGCGATCTATATAGGGCCAAGGTCTTCTGTTTAAAGCGGTTTTTATCTTATAAGTAGGCTAAAAATCGTGTTAAATCAAGCTTAAGCTCCTCCTTAATTTTTTATAACCCCTCCATATAATACTTTCAAGGTGTTCGATAGTGGATATTAACTTCGTCGCCACCTTAGGCTTAGCTCTAGGGATTGCTGGCGGCTTAGCAGGATCATCTATTGGAACAGCTAGAGCTGCATCGGCTGGACTCACAGTACTTGCTGAGGAACCTGGCTACTTTAGGCAGGTCATAATACTAGCTGCGTTACCAATGACCCAGACATTCTATGGACTGATATTCACTATGCTAGGACTCACAGCCGTGTTACCGTCAATAGCTGAACTAACCCCGTTAAAGGGTTGGGCATTCTTAGGTATAGGTATAGCTGTTTTCTGTGCGGAATTTACTTCAGCATGGATGCAGGGAGAGGTATGTATGTCAGGCATTGTAGAGGTACCTAAAACTAAGGGTGCTGTATGGGTTCACACAATGATACTGGCGTCGTATGTCGAACTATTCGGGATCTTAGGGCTGGTTTTTGGTTACCTGCTAATATCTATGGTTGCTGGGCTACCAATTTAGTGTAATAGAGGCTGAAACCACTTATCAAAGGGAGATAACAGAAGCTACCCGGGGAGATGTCATGGGACTGGAAGAGCTGAGGAGAAGTATATTAGAAAAAGCTGAAAGAAAAGCTAGTAAGGTAGTTGAAGAAGCAAAGGAAAAAGCGAAGAAGATCGTAGAAGAAGCAAAAGAGGAGTACTATAGAAGATTAAGTAAGGAGAGAGAGCAAGCACTGAGAAAACTTAGGGAAAGAGAAAATCGGAAGTACATAAGTAGAGTTATGGAACTTAATCTACAATTAGTTAACTTAAAAAATAGAATACTCAATGAAGTCATAACTGAAGTAAAGCAAAAATTAGTAGCACTTGATAAGGAAAAAAGGAAAAAATCACTTAAAAAATTACTTAGAGAGGCCCTTAACGCAGAAATATTTGGTTCGGGACACATAGTTGTTAAGGTTGTTAAGAAAGATACTGATTTAATTAAGGATATAATAAAGGAGGAAGGACTAGAGGCACAGGTGGCTTCTATTAACGTAATTAATTCTGAGTTCTTAGGCGGTGTGGTTATCGAATCGGAAGACGGCTCCATCGCCATAGACAATACCTACGCTACACGGTTAGACAAGATAATGCCCAAACTCGTTGAGAAGCTAAATAAGGAAGTATTTGGGTTAGGTAAACAATGAGTACTATAGACTTAAAGTTTATTGAGGTACTCAAGACTCGAATGCACAGATGTCTTTTACCTAATAGCTTACCCAAGATAACGTCCACTCACGTATCCGACTTAGGTAGTTTCATAACGTTCTTAGTTTCCTATGATATAAGTAAGTGTTTTCAGACTTACGTAAAGCTCGATGAAAAAGTAAGCATAAACAGAATTTTTTCGGCGCTAAGTAACTGCTGGGTAAATGAATTAAAGAGAGTAATTGACCTGACACACACAAGCCACAAACTGAGAGAATTTATAGAGGTATACTTAAGCAGGTTTGAATTAAGTGAATTCATTAACGTACTTCGGGAGTGGGAACTCATCAATAAAGAACACTACTATTTTCTCAAGGCTGAAGTACTTGGTAAGGTTAGTTACGCACGTAGTGTCAGTGATTTAATTAGTATATTGAAGGAAGTTCGTAGGCCTTGGTCACACTTATTTATTTACGTTCTCTCTAAGTTTAGTAATTTAAGCTTAGGTGACTTAAATGTAAGTACCGTAGAGGAGCTCGTATACGAAAGGTTTTGGCGCGATTTAACAGCTACTAGCAGGAAGTTAAATCCAAAAATCAAGCTTGCTTCATGCTTAAGGACTATTCAGATGGTTTCTAAATTAGAGAGAGAAGTTAGGAGAGCTATTATTAATAAAGAAGAAGTATCTGGAGTCTTACGTAAGGTACCAGCAGTAATAAGTAGTGCTGTAGAGGCTGCTCGGGCCTCCTCCCAAGAGCTAGATACTTTATTTGGTGCAATTAAGTATATGTACTGTATAAATGAGCTCATGTTCTCACCTCTTTCTTATGACACCGTACTCAACTACTTACTAATTAAAGAGTGGGAATCTTTTCTCATATCCTTCATAACCTACTTAATCGCTAGGGGTTTTGATAAAGAATATATCCTTGAAAGAATAGGTAGGTGGTGGAAGGTATATGGGTACCTCATTAAGAATAAGTAAGGGTTCGATAGCTGTTGTCGGAGATGAGCCCTTCGTGCTGGGCTTCAGGATTGCTGGTGCACGTAAGTACTTTGTAGTTGATGTTTCAGCTCCTGAAGACGTATTAAAGAATGAACTTGCACGAATTTTTAATTCTATCTACAATGATCCAGAGATTAATTTAGTTATAGTTCATGACTCGCTAAGAAGTATTGTTGATAAGATTAGAAAGGCCCTGACACATCCCTTAGTTATTTACGTACCTGATATTAAGACTGCATCTGAGATGAATATAAAGGAATATTACTCCTCCTTAATTAGGCGCTACTTAGGCATTTCTTTAGAATTAGGGTGATAGAAGTGATAGTGGGTAAAATAAAGAGAATATCTGGTCCTTTAGTTGTTGCTGAGGGTATGAGAGGATCTATGGTCTACGAGGTAGTGTATGTTGGTGAGGAAAGACTCATAGGTGAGATCATAGGTACGCAGGGTGATAATGCATTCATCCAGGTATATGAGGACACCTCCGGACTTAGAGTGGGAGAACCTGTTGAAGGAACAGGTTCGTTGCTCTCAGCTGAGCTAGGACCTGGTATAGTTGGTAAGGTATATGATGGTTTACAAAGACCTCTCTCCGTAATAGGTGAATTAATAGGGCCCTTCGTTAAGAGAGGTGTGAAGGTGCCAGCGCTTCCTAGGAATATTAAGTGGCCTTTCATGAAAAATAAAGACTTAAAAGTAGGTGATAAAGTAGAGCCTGGCGACGTGTTAGGTGTTGTTAAAGAGACCCCACTTCTAGATCACCTAATAATGGTCCCGCCCGGTGTTCACGGAGAATTGAAGGAACTAGTAGATGATGGTGATTACACTATTGAGGATACTATTGCTGTAGTTCAATCTGAAGGTAGAAAAATTGAGTTGAAGATGCTTCAGAAGTGGCCTGTTCGGAAGCCTAGACCCTATATGAGGCGGCTCGAGCCAACAGAACCACTAATTACGGGGCAGAGGGTTCTTGACATGATGTTCCCTATTGCGAGGGGTGGCAAAGCAGCTGTTCCTGGAGGTTTCGGCAGCGGTAAGACCGTGCTCCTGCAGACGCTGACTAAGTGGGCCAGAACTAGGCTGAACATATACGTAGGTTGCGGCGAGCGAGGAAATGAAATGGCTGATGCCCTTCATAGCTTCTTAAAGTTAAAGGACCCAGCATCAGGTAGGCCACTGGCTGAGAAAGCTGTTTTCATAGCTAATACCTCAAACATGCCTGTAGCAGCTAGGGAGACTAGTGTGTTTCTAGGTGTTACGATCGGTGAGTACTTCAGGGACATGGGCTATGATGTTCTAATGGTTGCTGACTCAACCTCGCGTTGGGCTGAGGCTATGAGAGAGATAAGCGCCCGATTAGAGGAAATGCCTGGTGAGGAGGGCTTTCCAGCCTACCTAGGTTCTAGGCTGGCTGAGTTCTATGAAAGGTCTGGGAGGGTGAACTGCTTAGGTAGGCCCAAGAGAGCTGGATCTCTGACCATCATAGGTGCTGTGTCACCTCCTGGTGCCGATTTTAGTGAACCCGTCACACAGAATACACTGAGGTACATAGGAACACTAATAGCTCTGGATGTCGCCTTAGCTAATAGGAGGCACTTCCCTGCTGTCAGTTGGCTTCTCAGCTACTCACGTTACGTAGAGACTGTTGAAAGATCTTGGAGAAAGAAGTTCCCGCAGTGGAGAGAATTGAGAAACCGTGCATTAAGCATACTGCAGAGGGAGTCCGAGCTCATGGAGATAGTAAGGTTGGTGGGTCCTGATGCTTTACCAGATACTGATAAGCTGCTTCTTGACGTAGCAAAGATGATTAGGGAGGACTTCCTGCAGCAGAATGCTTTCCATCCAATAGACAGCTACTGCCCACCTGAAAAAACAGTATTAATGCTTGATGTAATAATGAAGTTCTATAATTATGCGTCTAAAGCACTTTTGAATGGTGTGCCGCTCGACAGAATAAGGACACTTCCGGTTAAGGTTAGAATTGCTAGAATGAAGGAGGTACCTCATGAAGAGTTCAGTAAGGTGTATAGCGAACTGGTAGCTGAAATCAAATCATCTACTGAATCATTAGTGAGAGTTGGTTAAGATGGGGGAACTATACGTTAAAGAGGTTAGGAGAGCTCTTAGTGCTAAAGGTTCTCTGCTTTTTGTTGAGACTGTTCCTGGAATTAAGTATAATGAAGTTGTTGAGATTACACTAGAGACAGGTGAGGTTAGGCTTGGTCAAGTTATAGATGTATCTAAGGACTTTGCTGTACTTCAGGTATTTGGAGGTGTAAGTGAGGTTAATATTAAGAAAGCTAGGGTCAGGTTTAAGGGTGAGACCCTCAAAATCCCCGTATCACTCGATATGTTAGGGAGAATATTTGATGGATTGGGTAGACCTATTGATAATGGTCCGCCTATAGTTCCTGAAGATTATGCTGACATAAATAGTGCGCCAATAAATCCTGCTGTAAGAGAGCCACCGACAGAGTTTATTGAGACAGGTATTTCAGCTATAGATGGCCTTTTATCTGTTGTTAGGGGTCAGAAGCTCCCTATATTCAGTGGAGCTGGCCTACCCCACAATAGAATGGCTGCTCAGATCGTGAGGCAGGCAAGAGTTAGAGGTAAGGAAGAGAGATTTGCTGTGGTGTTTGCGGCTATAGGCGTTACTTACGAAGAAGCGTACTTCTTTATAGAGAACCTCAGAGAGGCAGGTAATATAGAAAATATTGTTGCTTTTATCAATACAGCTGCATCACCAGTAATAGAGAGAATAGCTGTCCCGAGAGTTGCCTTAACTGCTGCTGAGTTCTTAGCATGGAAACACGGTATGCATGTTTTGGTCGTACTGACTGACATGACTAATTACTGTGAGGCACTTAGAGAGCTTAGTGCTGCTAGGGAAGAAGTTCCTGGTAGGCGTGGGTATCCAGGATACATGTACACTGACCTAGCAACTATTTATGAGAGAGCTGGTAGGATTACAGGAATGAAGGGTTCCATAACTCAAATGCCTATACTTACAATGCCTAATGACGATATAACACACCCAATACCTGATCTCACAGGCTACATTACTGAGGGGCAGATAGTCCTGTCTAGAGACTTGGACAGGAAGGGCATTTACCCACCAGTTGATGTTCTGCTCTCGCTCTCGAGGCTAATGAAGGATGGTGTAGGGCCTGGCAGGACTAGAGAGGACCACTACCAGGTCTTTATGCAGTTAATTGCTGCCTATACTGAGGGCCAATACTTGAGAGAGTTATCTGCTATTATAGGGGTGGAGTCACTTAGTGAGCGTGACAAGAAGTACTTAGGATTTGCTGACTTATTCGAGAGGAAATTCATTAATCAAGGAGAGTACGAAAGAAGGTCTATCGAGGAAACACTAGATATTGGATGGGACTTGCTCGCGACATTGCCTGAAGAGGATCTAAAGCTTGTTAGTGTCGAGAACATAAGGAAGTACCACCCGAAATATCGTAGCAGGAGGTCAGCTAGTTAATGTCGCAGTCTCAGCAGATACTGAGAATTGCTAGACCTACAAAGATAGAGTTAATAAAATTAAAGAGGAGGGTTAAGGTAGCTAGGAGACTACATAGAGTACTTAAGGACAGATTAATTATTTTGATACAAGAACTTATTTCCCTCATAAAACGCTCCTTAGAGCTCAGAACTAAGGTGCATGAAGAGTTAGTTAGGTGTGAGAAGTTGCTGTTTGACGCGTTGTCTGTAAGTACTCCGCAAATTATTGAGGTGTACGCTAGTACTAGATACTCAAGAGTTTCCGCAGTTGTTGGATCGAGAGTTGTTGCTGGTGTTAGAGTCCCTCTTGTTGAACTTGAGAGAAAGGAAGGTTCTATAGACTACTCTGCTTACCCACTAACATTACATGAAGTCGGCAAGTGCTATGATGTGGTAATTGAAGATATTTCCAGATTAGCTGAAATGGAGATTTCGATAGTTAAGTTAGGTGCTGAAGTAGCTAGGATCAAGAGAAGGGCAAATGCTCTTGAAAATATCTTGATACCCCGTATGGAGAGCACCATAAAGTTTCTTGAAATGAAGTTTGAGGAGAGAGAGCGAGAGGATAAGATGAGGTTAAAGAAGGTTAAAGAGCTTCTTACCAGGAAGTCACAGGGTGGTTAGTATCTTAGGTAATAAGGACATTATTGAAGCTTACCTCAGGGAGGAGCTTAAGGTAGTTAATAAGTCCTTACCACTGAAGAGGAAGTTACTTACTGAGCTACTGCGTGAGGGATACCCGCACGTAGCTACTAGAGATGGCGGCATCCATATGTTTAGGAAGTCTGAGCTTAAATTAGCTTATGAGTTATTGGGAGATGAGTTAGCAAGTAAGTTGTATCTCCCCATAATTTTGGAAGTTAGGACAGACTTAAAGGAAACAACTTTTCTTGTTAAGGATGAGGTATCCGCTAAATTAATAGCTAAGGTACTTGGCTTAGATAAGTATGAGCTTCCACTATACCTATATCCCATCCACCTACACGAATTAAGGAAGAAAATTGAAACCTTAATTCAGTACGCCTTCACCTTAGAAGGCCTAACCTTATAGTACACTTACTACACTGCCTTCTTAAGCAACTCAACAAACTCCTCCGGCTTCATATTCCCTCTAAAACCCTTAATATTAACAACATAAACTCTACCCCTGAACAAAAACCTCACAACCTCACCGTCCCTCCCTCTATAAATATCAAGTATCTTAATACCAGCACTCAAGGCCACTTCCTTATACTGCTGATACTTCCTCAACGCCACCACTCAGCACCCAAAAAGTATTAACTAAAAGAACTTAAGGCTTTTATTTACTAAACGGAGGTAATGGGGCCGCCGCCGGGACTCGAACCCGGGACCTCGGGGTCCACAGCC
>CAYZJX010000039.1:0-10203 GCA_964479035.1 uncultured Desulfurococcaceae archaeon | reverse complement strand
AGGGTAGGCTCAAGCTTCTGGAGCATGAAGCACTAGCTCTAGCAGAGCACTATGGTATACCCGTAGCTAAGTACGGTATAGCCTTAAGCGAGGAGGATGTTGAGAAGGTAATTAAGTCCGTGGGCTTTCCAGCAGTAGCTAAGGTTGTGAGCCCTGACATATCACACAAGAGTGATGTGGGAGGCGTCATCTTAGGTATTCAGGACGCTGAGTCAGCTCTCAAGGCGTACAGGCAGATAATGGAGAATGTGAGGAGGAACGTACCTAGTGCTAGGGTTGCTGGAGTGCTTTACCAGAAGATGGCTGAGCCTGGATATGTAGAAGTAATTGTTGGTGCTACTAGAGACCCTACGTTTGGGCCAGTAATTATGTTTGGTATAGGAGGTATTTTTGTTGAAGTGCTGAAGGATGTTAGCTTTAGGGTAGCTCCGCTGGAGCCTGAGGACGCTGAGGAAATGATTAAGGAGATTAAGACCTACAGAATACTAGAGGGCTACAGGGGGATGCCGCCTAGGGATATCGAGGCTGTTAAAGACATGTTGATTAAGGTTTCTAAGCTCATGCTTGAGGTGAGTGAGGTTCAGGACATCGACTTAAACCCCATAATGCTCTATGAGAGAGGTAAGGGTGCTGTTGCTGTAGATGTAAGAGTCATACTTAAAGAAGTAAGGTAGCTTAAGTAGTTTATACTTAAGTACCGTACCTACTTAAATACTACGTAAGTGCTAGGAGGTGTCTCAAAATACCTGTTACCGTACGTGAAATGAGGGTGCTGGAGATCAATGCTGTTGGCCTAGGCATCCCACTAAGGCTCCTCATGGAGGTTGCCGGAGCTAGTGTAGCTAGGGTTATCGAGTCCAGAATCCAGCCTGAGGAGGCTGGTGAGGTAGTTGTTCTTGCGGGTAAGGGGGGTAACGGCGGCGACGCAATAGTTGCTTCCAGGTTTCTAGCTGGGAGGGGCTACTCAGTAACTGTAGTTCCAGCATATAGCTTTGAATTAGTTGAGCACCCAGATGCTAAAGCAAACATCGATATACTAATGAAGCTAAGTACCGTGAGGGTAAGTAAGCCAGCTGACCTTAGGCCTATCCGTGAAGCAGGAGTAATAATTGACGGGCTACTAGGTACTGGGGTGAGGGGCGAACTCCGCGACCCGCTAAAAGTGATGATTGAAGAAGCTAATAAGTCGAAGGCTAAGCTCAGGGTAGCAATAGATACGCCAACAGGACTTAACCCAGATACGGGTGAGGTACATGGAGTAGCATTTAAGGCCGACGTAACTGTCACCTTTCATGATGTAAAGCCAGGGCTTCTTAAGAGGCCTGACTTAACCGGCGGGATCGTAGTAGCTAACATAGGTATACCTAAGGAGGCGTGGCTCTACGTAGGCCCTGGCGACGTAGTTCACGGACTCCCGAGGAAGCCCCCAGATGCATACAAGGGTGTTGGAGGCAGAATACTGGTGGTCGGCGGCTCAGAGCGCTTTACTGGTGCGCCAGCATTCGTAGGTACTGCAGCAATAGCAGTAGGTGCTGACTTAGCATTTATTGCTGTACCTGAAGCTGTAAGGAACATAGTTGCATCTTACAACCCCGAACTAATAACTATAGCCCTACCCGGCACACACTTCAGCCCTGAGCATGTCGATGAAATAATTAGGCTCGCTAAAGAGCTTAGGGTACATGCTGTCGCTGTAGGCCCCGGGCTCGGGAGGGAGGAAGAAACCCTTGAGTTCGCACACGAGTTAATTCTTAAGCTAATTGAGGAGGGAGTAAGTATCGTAGTAGACGCTGACGCCTTAAGAAGCATAAAATACGGTACTGATAAGCTGAGGTGGAGAGCCGTACTTACACCACACAGAGGCGAATTTAAGGCTCTGACAGGTATTGAGCTCCAGGGCAACCCCCTCATTGATGCTCAGAAAGTTGTTGAGGCTTCATCAAAACTCGAGGCCGCAATACTCCTTAAAGCACCCATAGACATAATCGCGTTCAATGGGAAGTACAGGCTGAATAGGACAGGTAATCCTGGAATGAGTGTTGGCGGGACGGGAGATGTGCTAACAGGTATAGTAGCTGCTGCACTAGCTAAGACTAATGACCCATTCACAGCTGCGAGCATAGGTGCCTACCTAAATGGCTTAGCAGGCGACTACTTAAGTAAGATAATGCAGGACTTGCCGACGCCGACGAAGCTCATTGAAGTACTGCCAACAATAATTAATGATGTCCTAGGAATACACCTTAGAACATACCTAGGTATTGGAGAAGAGTAGAAGACGCATATGAATAAAAATACTTTTACACTTGTACCTAATCTTAAATGCGGTAATTTAGTTGCACTAGTGGACTTAAGTTCACAGGTAAAACCTTTAAATCTAAAGTTAAGAGCTTCTCAAATAATTGAATTAGCCCCAGATTAGTAGTACATCATCGTTGCAGACCTACCAGAACCAGTACCTCCTATACTCGATTCTGAGGAAGGACTAATTCGCTTAAGACACCTGAGCGGCTATTCGCTAAGGAGTTAGTGAAGCAGGAGTTCAGTAGTGAGAGGTACATTAAGATACCTGAAGATATTAAGGAAACCTAGTTGAAATTGATAAGTCTACATTACTCATGAAGACTTATATTCTTGAGAGAAGCTTAGGTACTTGCTCAGCACCTAATTTAACTACGCCACATTTTTATTTTACCTTATGTTCTGTGATTAATGGTTGAGGCTGAGTTGCTAGGCGTCCTTACTGCCTTAGCTCTAATAGGGTTCTTCATAGGATTACTTTATGGTATAATAGTTAGGAAGAGCTTATTGAAGGGACTGCTCTATGGTGTTGCCCTAGCTATACTGCTACCTATAATAGCCTTTGTGGCCTTCCTCGGACTTTTCTTGCTTTTTGCTATCTTAATCGTAGCCCTAATTCTCGGGTCAGCTGTACTGCTGTTTAAGGGACTTATTTAGATTTCCTACCCTTCCTTGACCACAGCTCGTACCCGAGCCTTAATGCACTAATGTTCTTACCTGCATCCCTACCCTTAGGTATCACCCTCTCTAGAGCTTCTAAGCTAACGACGCTCATACCAGCTAAGCACCCTAGTGCTACTACATTCTCCTTACCACTTACACCACCTTCAGTAGCTACTCTAATCAAAGGCAACCTTATAGCATGAGGCGGTGGGTTCTTAACTAAGTCCTCATCAGCTATGACTATCCGACTTGACTCAGTAATCTTCCTCCACGCCTCTATCTTAACGTCATGAAGCATTACTAGATTATCGAAGCTCTCTATAAATGGGTTTTCTATCCTTTCTGTACTGTAGATGACGTAAGCAAGTACTGACCCACCCCTAACTTCCGCACCATAGCTCTGGAGTTGGGCCACATAGTACCCACTATTAAAGAGTGCATTAGCAAGTACTGTAGTAGCAAACAATATGCCCTGACCTCCTCTACCCATTAAGCCTACTGACAGCACCTTACTCATGACTAGCACCCCTTGCCCTCGCTACATACTCTTTATAGAGCTCTATGAAGCCTGGCTTGTCCTCCTTCTTAAACACACCTACTGCAACACACTTAACTTTCTCCTCAGCTGATAATCCCTCGTACTTACTCACAGGCACACACACCTCACGCATTTCCTTCAATTTCTCGCCTGGGGTCTTACCTTCATACCTAACGACGTAGGTTATGCAGGGTGCCCAGACCTCAATGAACCTAAAGCCTCTCGAGTACTTTACCAGCACCTCCTTAATACTCTCCTTAAGCTGCATGAAGTTACTTATACACCACCTAGCGACGTAGTTAGCATTAGTATGTGCCAGCAGTCTAGCTATGTCGAACGGCATTTCGAAGTTACCGTAAGGTGTTGTTACAGTTACCTTACCGTAGGGTGTTGTCGGCGACTGCTGCCCCCTCGTCATCCCATAGACAAGGTTATTTACCATAATTACAAGTAAGTCCATATTCCTCCTGGCAGCATGTATTAAGTGATTACCGCCTATAGCTGCTAGATCACCATCTCCAGCAATCACTATTACGTTTAAGTCAGGCCTAGCCAGCTTAATTCCTGTAGCTACGGCTACCGCCCTTCCATGAAGTGTGTGTACTGAGTCAGCTTTAATGTACGGACTCGGTATCCATGACGAGCACCCTATGCCGCTAACGAAGACATAATTTCTTAAGTCCCTGACACCCAGCTCCCTGAACGCCAGCGCGAGTGCATTCATTACTATGCCATTATAGCAGCCGGGACAGAAGGCAGTAGGTAGGACTTCCTCTCTAACGTACTCCCTAGTAAAGTGCTTTAGCTTGCTCACTTCCTGAGCACCTCCAGCGCCTTAGAAACAAGTTCTGAGGGATATATAGGTATTCCACCACCTACCTTGCCGTAGTGGACCACCGGCACCTCAAAGGGGCTGTAGGCCCTCTCCACGTCGTACACCAGCTGACCTAGGTTGAGCTCAGGCACTATAACAGCCTTAGGCTCTCCTCCTAACTTCCTAAGCACTGATGTATCAATAGGCCAGAGCGTCTTAAGCCTAATCAGCCCAGCCCTAACACCCTTATTTCTCAACTCCTTAACTGCTGCCCTAGCTGACCTAGCTACTGAGCCATAAGCAATAAAGAGCACCTCCGGCTCTTCATCACCTACTACTTCATACATGAATAACTTGTTTATATTGAGCAAGACCTTATCCTTAAGCCTCTTAACCAGCTTGAAGTGGGTCTCGAACCTATGCACATCCCTATATCCCCACTCATTGTGTGTTGACCCAGTTATGAGTAGGTAGTTACCTTTACCGAGGGGTGGTAAGGGGGGTGCCTTCCTTGGATCTGGTGAGTAGAATGGGGACTCATCAGGGCCTGCCTGAGTCCTCCTTGAGGGCACCTCAATCTTTTCGGGCACTTCAACAACCTCCCTACCATGCCCTATGAACTCATCAGTAAGTACTATTACTGGGACCCTGAGCTCCTCAGCTGTAGCAAATGCCTTAACAGTTAAGTCAAATGCTTCCTGTGGATCTGAGGGAGCTAACACTACGACATACTGGTCGCCGTGTCTGCCCCACCTAGCCTGCATTACGTCTCCCTGAGCTGGCTTAGTGGCCTGCCCTGTTGCTGGTCCTGCCCTCATGACGTTTACAACAACTATGGGTGCCTCAATCATCACAGCATACCCTATACCCTCCTGCATCAGTGAGAAGCCAGGCCCGCTAGTAGCCGTCATAGCCTTAGCTCCTGCTAGTGCTGCACCAACAACCATGTTGATTGCAGCTAACTCGTCCTCGGACTGAATAAAGACCCCACCCCTCTTCGGGAGCTCCCTGGCCATGTAGTGCATTATCTCACTTGACGGAGTTATTGGGTAGCCGGCGTAGAAGTTACAGCCAGCTGCTAGCGCGCCCTCAGCAACAGCTTCATTGCCAGTAAGTAGTAATTTTCTCATTCCTCACACCTCACAACAATAGCGAAGTCAGGGCAGAGCCACTCACACATCCTGCAGCCAACACAATCCCCAACATACTCGGGGTTTCTGTATCCCCTAGGACCTGGAGTAACACTTAGAGCTAGGGCATGCTTAGGACATGTATCAACGCATATTCCACATCCTTTACATAAGTCTAAATCTACTACAGGGGCGCACTTGCCCAGATTAACTCACCATAAACTACTCTGACCCTAACACATTAAAAGCTAAGTTCTTTAGTACACACTAAGCACACACTACCTAGCTTAACTAGCGACTTACGAAATAACCTATTAAGTACCCAGCTATGAAGCAAATGAGTGCAATCTTATGAATGAAGAACATGAACTTAGCCTTCTCGCCTTCACTTAATTCTCTTCCAAGAGCGTGCTTACCCAAAGTACTTAATGCCTTAAGCATTATTAAGTCGAATTTTTCGCCTAGGGACTGCAACTTAGCAAGCACTACTTCCATTTTAGAGGAGTAATACTCCATAAATTGCGGTAACTTCTCAAGGCTTAAAACACCCCGCAACCACCTATATGACGGAACAATATTAGCTTTCATACGGTCTCCCCCATGTTTATACATTATTTTCAAAATTTTAAACTTACTTATATAAGCAATTATGTCTTTTTAAACAAATTTCAGTATATTTAAAAAGTAAATACAGGCTTCCTCATAGCTATTTAAGTCGTAATGCAACTTAATGCCATTGCTGAGAGGAGAGTAAATACCTTGTGCTCTTAGGTGCTCCCTCATCATATCCGTTCGTTGTTATTTGCTGCAATAATATGTTTTAAGTAGATTGTTTAGATCAAAATTTATTTACGTATCTTTTAAGGTATTTCGGTGCTGTCAAATGCCTAAGCCAGTAGTTAATGAGGAGACATGTATTGGCTGTGGCACATGCGCTGCTGTTTGCCCTACAGGAGTATTTGAGATGAAGGATGGTAAGGCGAAGGTAGTAGCTCCTGAAAAGTGTACTGGCTGCAAGACCTGCGAGACCTCATGCCCTGTGGGCGCTATTAAGGTTGAGGAGTAAGTACTTTCGATAATAATATTAACTTAAGTCTTCTTTTTCTTCAACACCCTGAATTATTAGGTGTTACTGCCGACTTCTTAATCGACTATGCTCTCCGGTAGCCTGCCCTTCATCAGGAAGCTCCTTAATATAACATACATTTCTATGTAGTACTTCTTAAACTGAAGTGATGATGGGTGGGGCATTACTAAGGTCTTAATTTTCCTACCAGCAATTTCTACTTCATAAATCCCTATCCTCAGTGAGCTTCTCGGCAAGCTCCTGTACTTAGCTCTGAGTGACTCAAGAGCTAAATTACCAAACACAACAATACCTTCTAGTCCTCTCTCAGCAATAATCTCTAGTTCCCTGTACAGGAAGTTCCTGCACATGTAGCTCATACACCTAACAGTATTTCTCCTCTCCTTCTCACCTATCTCCGGCATGAACAGCCTGCACTTAGCAACATTAGTTAAGAACATGCCCCTCTTCATGAAGTCATTAATGTCCCTTAACTTAAAGTCAACTAAGTACTCGTTGAGAAGTAGATGCCTCATGTAATCCTCAATACTTTCATCGTAAAACGATGACCTCCACCTGAAAGAGAGTGGTTCAGCAATAAACAAGTGCTTAACTCTTTCAGGCAGGTACTTCCTATAAACATCTAATTCTATGAAGGGGTTCTCAAGACTGTGACCAGACACCTCCCCCAAATACCTTGCAATACACTCCCTCAAGCACCTACGGCACCTACTTAAGTCACTTACGAATTCATCGAGTTTAGAGACCATCCTACTCCCTCAGCCCTCGTAAAGTAAAAACGTCTGTCTAATCTATAAATATTTTATTTTAACTGAGTAACAAATGTTAAAGTAATAATATTCCTTATCCCCTAATTCACAGCTAAAGTAATCCGTAACCAGCAATAATCTACTGCTTACCTGCAGAATACATCAATACACAAATTCATTACTTAAACTACTAAAGTAAATACTAGTAGTTGTGTGATTAAATTAGGGTGTCAAAAAACATGGTAAGGGAGTCCTGTATTGATCTTCTCTTAAATAGGAGGAGTATACGGAGGTTCAAGCCGAAGGACATAAGTGATGAAGTAATACAGAAGATTATTGATATTGCTAGGTATGCTCCAAGTGCTAAGAATTCTCAGCCTTGGGAATTTATTATAGTTAAGGACATTAAACTAAGAGAAAAACTAGCTAGTATTCATTCAGGTGCTGCCCCAGTACGGCATGCTGCAGTAGCTATCGTTGTTGTGTGTGACCCCATGAAGTCACCTACATCGTACCTACTTGACTGTGCTAACGCGACAACATATTTAATGCTTGCTGCTCACGCACTAGGTTTAGGCACCGTATGGATTCAGTCACTAAGAAATACTAGTGAAATTAGGAGAATCCTAAAAATACCTGAGAAGAAAATACCCACAGCTATAGTAGCTATTGGGTGGCCTAATGAGTCCCCAAAACCTAGGCCTAGGAGAGAGCTTCAGGAAATAACCCACCTGAACTACTATGGCGAGCCGTACGTGAAGTAAGTAACTTAAGCTAGGGCGTGACCACTGCTTGAGGTAATTGAGTATACACTAAAACAGTATATAGAGCTAAGGATATGAAGAGAACTATTACTGAGTGAATTAAGGCTGCTAAGTACCTCGACCCCATGAAGTACGACGCAGCTGCACCATTAGCTACTGCCTCAATAAGTGCACCATAAACTATCAGTGTAGTTAGGGCAGCTGGATTAACAGGCGTCAATAATGCTTGACCGCCCTGAACTGACTGAGCAGCCAGCGGGTAAATAAATGTAGTTAAGAATATGGCAGTAGTTACTAAGTAAACAAACATTACCAAGTACAGTGTAGCTAAGAAGGACTTAGTGCTCTCCCTCAACTTCCTCATGTAATTAACTACAGTACTGACTGACTCCCTAAAGTCTCTTATTGTCTTATACAGCTGCTCACCACTCCTAGCCAGAACGAGAATGTAGTCAGCTAGGATAGCCAGCACAGGTGACTCCCTCCTCATAAACTTCACTGCCCTCTCAACAGTCTCGCCAGCCCAGAGAGCGTTAATCACTCTACTTAAGTCCTTCCTCAAGTACTTGACATACTTCAGGGACTCAGCAAGTGCTTGAGGTAGCGGTAGCCCACTCCTAATGCCTCCCTCAAGAGCCGAGAGGAACTCAGGTACTTCAACCTCCATAGTAGATAGCTCCCACTCCCACCTATACTCAAAAACAGCTAAAGGAGACATTGACACAGCTACTAAGTAAGCTATAGTTACTGCCTCCCTAGGATCGTACAGGTTCACTACCCTATTAAAAACAAGTGCTGATATAATGAAGTACATTATAGGGCATGCCACAGGTAGTGAAAAAAGTAGGCACCTGAGTTTTTCCTTCTCTATTCTGACTCTGGGAAGCACCTCCTTAAGCCTGACTATCATAGTAGCGCCCTCTCAATAATCCTTCTAGCAAATACGGATGAAGCTAGTGATAGAATGGGTATTGCTATGAATATTATTATTGCTATTAGAAATATGACGTCTAACCCTCTAGCTAGTATTGATAGCGAGGCCAGCATGACAATACCTACTATAGGTGCGAACACACCCATTGCTATGTGTATTTCAACAATCATGGATAGATTTTCAAGTGCTCTATTTAGTGCTGTGCTCTTTTCAGTCATGAGGAACTCGAACTCATCTCTTAAGTAGCGCTCACTCTGAGGACCTAACTCAAGGTACTGAACCACCCGCTTAAGAACTTCTACCTCAGGCTTATTCCCTATTATGGACCTTAAGTATTCAACAGCTTGCGCTGGCTCACCACCTACTAAAATCCTCTTAACCAAAACATTAAGTAATTCGTTATTAACTGAGGCAGCAGTACTAATGAATGCCTGCAGCGGTGGGTCACCAGCCATTATTGAAGTCCTCAACTTAAGTATAATGTAGGGAAGCCTCAGCCTTAACTTCTCGACTTCGTTACCTAGCCTGAACTTAGGGTACATAATGAGTGCCCCAGTTGTAGTGCCAGTAATTAGTGCTATGATGCCAGCAAGAAGCGGATCTATAAATGAAGTAAAATCTGGAGAACCACTGAGCAAGATAATTATTCGGGGTACTACAGAAATACCTAATAATATCAATCCAGCAGCCAGCGGTGCTATAGAAATTAAGTAGTGCTTCCTTTTATCACCAAATATGTAAAACTTATTGAGCATTTACTCAGCCTCAATCCCTGTAATTGGTTATTTCCCTCATCACCTCCTCATAACCTAGCTTCCTCTTAGTTAACTCCGCAATGAAGTTAGCCCTAGCCCAAACCTTATTAATTAGTGACTCCCTAGTCAACCCCCTAATTTCACTTATTTTCCTCAAAGTAAGTGACTCCTCAGGTAGGAACTTAGATAACTTAGCACCAAGTAACTCATCAATAACTACCCTATATATGTAGTTGAGTGTGGGCTCCTTAGTCTCTAAATTAATGTCAACTATCTCAGCTGCAGTTAGTACGTACCTCCTAACACCCGGCTTAAGCCTCACCTTAGTAATGTGTATTATGATGTCAAGTAACTTAACGAGGTACGGCGGTATATTCATTGGAGGCGCCATCAACCTCTTAAGAGCTGAGGCCGGGCCCTCAGCATGCATCGTTGAATTGTGAGTGAGAATAAGACCTCCCGAGATAG
>CAYZJX010000038.1:0-10504 GCA_964479035.1 uncultured Desulfurococcaceae archaeon | reverse complement strand
CCTACATTAACATGGTTGGTGGATGGGGAGGGTAATACTAGCTATTATGAATAAGAATAACGCTGAGGGGCTTAGGAGGTGTCTTGAGTCACTAAGCCAGCAGGTAGAGTGCAGAATATGTGAGTGCTTTGATGTACTGATACTCGATGGTGGTTCTAGTGATGCCTCAGCTGACGTAGTTAAGGAGTTCTCAAAAAGGTATCCTTGCGTGAAATTCAAGGTTCAGGACATTAAAGGTGGCGTGGGCCCTGCCAGAATTGAGGCAGTTAGGTACGCCATGAATAATAGGTATGAGATAATTATCTGGGGTGATTCTGAAAATGAATACTCTAGTAGCTACGTAATTAATTTAGTGAATGCACTGAGAAGCGGGTGTGATATAGTTTCTGGTAGGTCGGTAGTACGGAATGAGTCAATCTGGAGCAGGCTATTCTATTGGTACCACAGTTTTCACGTAATATTCGGATTTATTAGGAAGTCCCATGCCCCAGGAAATAATGAGGCTACCCGTACTGAAGTATTTAATTCAGTAACTTACCCACCTATATCTAGAGGTGATGACTTTTACTTTAGCCTGCTAGCCCTCATGAATGAAGTTAAGTTCTGCTACAGAGATGATGCAGTAATAAAAGTATCTATGCCTAGAACATTCAAGGAAGTTGTATCATGGCAGAAGGCTAGAATGAAGGGTGTTGTGGAGGGAGCAGTAATTGCAGGACTGAAGTTTCCCGTAGACTTTCCGCTCTGGTCATTATTCGCATTATCACCGGGCATTGCCATGCTTTTAGTGTACTTTATATTGCTACTTAATTACCCATTAACTGTCATTCCACTGATACTACTTGGATCTTATATTATCTTGCTTGCTTACCTGGCAATTAAGATCGGGTTAACTTCTAGGAAATGCATTGAAAATCCGACAATACTTGACGGGATACTAGCTCTGGCTGGAATGTATATTCATGCCCTCTTCACGCTAATATACGGAGTGAAGTTCATGACCAAGTTGAGTTCAAGGAAAAATGAAATATTGATTAAGGCTGGAGAGGTGCTACGTAAGTTTAATTTTCCGTTAGGTGTCATCAAACTACGGCTGAGCGACATAGTGAGGAAATTTATTATGTAGATGTATTATTCTTTTGCGCGCATATACTTACTAGGTACGGTATATACATTGCCACCTACGTGAAGCAGTACTTCAGCTAATTCACTATATGATGTCGTAAAGTATCGCTCATCAGCTTCAGCATAAACTACCTCCCCAGTTATTAATGCATGATCCGGGTATTTCACCTCATCCTTAACCCTGCACTCAAGTATGGCTAGCGCACCCTCTATGCCTGGTGGCCTAATTCTCTTCGACTTCTTTAACCTAAAACCAGCTGTACTGAGCTTATCCTCTATGTCTCTTCCTGAAACTGTGCCTACATAGTGCACAGGTTCCAGCATAGCGCGTGGCAATACATTAATAGTGAATTCCTTTGAATCTATTAAGTACTGATATGTAAGCCTTTTGTAAGCTAAAGATATAGCTACTATAGGTGGCTTAGCATTAACCGGGGTTGTCCAAGCTACAGTACATCCATTAACTTTACCTTCCTTTGACTCAGCTATAACAACACAGGCGGGTCTAGGGTGAAGTAGCCTGGCTACGACCCACCCAGAAATCTCCCTCATATGTAACACCAAAATTATACATTAAAATAAATTAATAAGAAATATCATAGCTGCCTAATTATATATGTGCTGCTATCAGAGACGCTAAAATAACTAGTCAAGCACTGTGGCACTCCTTCCCAACTTCATAAAGTAAGACTTAGTTTATTTATAGAATACGTAATTTAAATACAATTAGCTTAGCAATACTTACGTATTTTGTTAATAAAAACTATTGCTTTACTTCTCTATCTGCTCTAATACCGACTCAGTCATTTTCTTTAATTCCTTAAGTATTGTTATTACATCTCTCTCACTAAGTCCGCTAACCTTAATCATACCTATAGCTTGCTTAACAGCGCGTCTCATAGCCTCATCTTCGCTAAGTCCTCTTCTGCGCCAAAATCTCTTAAGTCTCAAGGCTGAAATTATAGCTCCCTCAACATACCTGACAGAGGACTCTTCATTACGCCATACTAAAATCATCTTAACTACCTCATAAACCTAAGACTTACCAGGAAAAATAATTATCCTATTATTCTGCCTAAACCTCGGAGTTAGCACTTAAGAGGACCTTTTTCCTCAGTTGATGGTTTATTAGGTATCATACATATAAACTTTAGCGTTCTATTACCTGTGTTTACGTACTCATGCTCAACATTAGGTGGTACATAAATGAATGTACCTTCAGTGAAAGTATACCATCTGCTGCCGATTCTTATCTTGCCCTCCCCCTCAAGAATAAATATTTCATGCTCCCATGGATGGTAATGAGCTGCTATGCTGCCTCCCGCCTCAACTTCAAATAACCTCATTGCAAATGTTGGGGCACCGTCCTTTTTGCTAATTAACCACCGTATATACGTTTTCTCAGCAGCGTCCGGAGGAACAGGGGCTGCTTTAATTTCAGTGTAATGACTTATTCTTTCACCGCACGGACCTCTATTAATATTTATCACCTCAAAAACATTTGTTGCTGAAGATAATAAAACTACATTTTCTGACAGCATATTCTTAAAATCACCTTGCTGTAATTTATGAGTGGGTGTGACGTGTGAAGAAAGTTAGAGAGGACTCGATAACTAAATACATAGTATTAAAGAGTGCTGAAGAGTGGGCTGAATTTACTAACGTAGATGTAGTTATTGTTGGTGCTGGACCTTCAGGCATGACAGCAGCTAGGTACCTTGCTGAAAAGGAATTTAAGGTACTGGTGGTTGAGCGCAGGCTAAGCGTAGGTGGGGGAATCGGAGGGGGAGGGAATTTATTTCATAAAGTACTAGTTGAGGCACCAGCCCACGAAATTCTAAGGGACTTTAACATAAAGTATGAAGAGGTTGAAAATGGGCTTTACGTAGTAGATACTGCTGAACTTGAAGTTAAGTTGGCTGCTGGAGCAATAGATGCTGGAGCTAGGTTTCTATTGGGCGCTACAGTAGAAGACGTAATATTTGCTGAGAACCCGCTGAGGGTATGTGGTGTAGCACTTACTTGGACGGCAATACCCTTAAGCGGACTTCACGTTGACCCTATATTTATTAGATCTAAGGCAGTTGTTGATGCTACAGGACATGATGCAGAAGTACTTGCTGTAGTATCTAGGAAATTGCCTGAACTGGGAATATCGCTGAAGGGCGAAAAGTCAGCTGAAGCTTCAGTTGGTGAGAAATTAGTTGTTGAAAAAACAGGCAGAGTTGCCCCAGGCCTCTATGCTGCAGGCATGGCTGTTGCGAAGTTGCATGGTACACCGCGCATGGGACCAATATTTGGTGGCATGCTACTATCAGGTAAGAAGGTAGCCGAAGTAATAGCTAAAGATCTAAGAAAGTAATTTTTTAGATAAAGTATTTTCTTATAAATATACTGAATTGCTAATTAAGGGATTTACATATTGCCTAACTTTTAGCGTTATAACTTACTTAAATGGATAAGAAGGAATTTTTAGGTGTTATTAAATTTACTTCGGTGCTAGT
Organism: uncultured Desulfurococcaceae archaeon; assembly: GCA_964479035.1. Lineage (GTDB taxonomy): Archaea > Thermoproteota > Thermoprotei_A > Sulfolobales > NBVN01 > B83-G16. The sequence continues at coordinate 6,875 of CAYZJX010000038.1, read as the reverse complement.
AGTGTATGATGCAGTAATTTTAGGCGGTGGGCCGGCAGGATACATTGCAGCTTTAAGGCTTATTAGGGAGGGATTGAGGGTAGCTATTATTGAGAGAAAATTCCTAGGTGGTGAATGCACTAACTGGGGCTGCATACCTTCTAAGGCGCTAATTGAGGCTTCACACGCATCATACATACATAAAGTAAGTAAGGTAGCAGGCATTGACTTGGAGCTAAAGAGAGTTGATTCACACAAGTTAATGGGGTGGGTTAAGAGAATTGTTTTGAGATGTAGGGAGGGCATTAAGTACCTACTTAGTGAAGTAGACGTAATTGAGGGCTATGGCAGACTAAAAAGCAGGAGCGAGGTAGTTGTTGAGGGTGTAGAGGGTAAAAGAGTAATTGAAGGTAAGAACATAGTAGTAGCTACGGGGTCTGACCCTGCCTCAATTCCAGGAATTAAGGTAGACGGTGAGAAAGTAATTAGTAATAGGGAGTTTTTTGAGTTGAGGGAGCTGCCTTCATCTATTCTAATAGTGGGTGCTGGCGTAATAGGTGTTGAGTTAGGGCAAGCGCTAGCTAGATTAGGTGTGGAAGTACATATAGTTGAAATTCTTGAAAGGCCTCTGCCTACGTTCGATGAGGATATATCTAAGGTAATTACTAAGTACTTGAAGAGATATGGTATTGATCTCATGTTATCATCGGTATTGAAGTCGGTTGAGATGAGAGGTAATGAGTTAGTAGCTAGGATCATTAAGAAGGAAGGTGGTGAAGCTAGGGAGGTTAAGGTGGATAAAGTATTAGTGGCGGTAGGCAGAAGGCTTAATAGCTCAGGCATTGGGCTTGAAGAAGTAGGTATTGAGGTCACTAGCAGGGGGGCAGTAGTTGTTGATGAATTTATGAGGACGGCAGTGCCCAACATATTTGCTGCAGGTGATGTTGTAGGACCTCCCTTCTTAGCACACAAAGCCTACAGAGAAGGTTTAATTGCTGCTGAAGTAATAGCAGAAGGCAGTACAGGGCTACCAAGGGAGCCGATACCTTTAGTAGTTTTTAGTGACCCTGAGATAGGTATGGTAGGACTTGATGAGACTCAAGCCAAGTCTAAAGGCATAAAGTATAATGTAATTAAGTTCCCGTACTCAGCGCTCTCAAGAGATTATACAAGATTAGTTAGAACACCTGAGGGTTTCGCTAAAATTCTTATTGAGGAAGGTACGGGAAAGATGCTAGGCGCAGTCATAGTAGGCAACAATGCATCAGAAGTAATTCATACGTTAGCTATAGCTATCACAGGCAACTTAACAGCAAGAGATCTAGAAAAAGCGGTCATGTCTCATCCAACTTACTCTGAACTAATCAGTGAGCTAGCGCATATGGCTGTAGGCAGGCCGTTGCACTTTAAGTAAGTACTAGCATGAACTATCATAAGATTACTTTAATTTTCTCATAGCAATGCATCATAATTGCAGTAGATTTTTATCTGAAATGTCAGATATCAATGGATTTAATAATTTTTATTTTAGATAATACAGTTCGTAAAAGTGTTTGAGCTCTAATATCATGGCTCCAAGTAGAGGTTTACATTAAGGTATGTTGGGTTTCTTATTTAGTACTTCTCCACGATTCTTCTTGACTAATACCATATTTTCTATTCTGACTCCGTATTTTTTGTGAAGGTACGCGCCAGGTTCTATAGTTACTACCATACCCTCTTTAACTACTTCAGTACTTCCCTTACCTAGTCTGGGCTTTTCATGCACCTCAACTCCTATACCATGGCCTGTCGAGTGTATAAAGTATTTATCTAGTCCATATTTCCTTAAGATTAACCGTGCTGCTTCGTCAATTTCCTCAGCTTTTACTCCATCAGCTACCTTATCTATAGCATTAAGTACTGCTTCATTTACTGCTTCAATGGCTTTCTTAACTTCTGGTGATGGAGCGTCAACAACTACCGTCCTTGTCATGTCGGCGCAGTACCCGCAGTATCTAGCGCCGACATCAATAATGACTACCTCTCCTTTCTTAACCTCCTTGATACTAGGTATTGCATGCGGGTATGCAGCATTAGGTCCTGAAGCAACTATGGTATCGAATGCTAGCCCTCCGGCATTACTTGACTTAATGAAGTACTCTATCTCAGCAGCTATATCGCATTCTCTAGCACCTGGCTTAATCACTTCTAAACCCCTCCATAAGGCATTCTCAGTTACTTCAAGTGCCTTCCTCATCAAGTCGACTTCTTCAGCAAATTTAATGGCTCTTATTTCAGTCAATAAGTCACCTACATCCGTAACATCAATATTCTTCTCCATAGCCTTCAATTCGAGCTTAATACCTAATGACGTCGGGTAACTTAAGTCAATACCGAATTTTTTAATGTTCCTTGACACTAATTCATCAACAACATACTCATGAAGCTTCTTAGTAAGTACTTTAATACCGATACTAGGAAGCTGGTAATATGCATAAGGAATTATTTCAAAACCTTTAGTGAAGTCACTGGCTCTCCAATAATCCAGCGCCGGGACAAGAAGCTTAGGGTCCTCATCCCTGAGTATGAGTAGGTAGCTCCCTGCAGGTTTAGGAAAACTGGTTAGGTAGAAGACATTACTCTCCCAGGCAACAAGTGCTCCATCAAATTCATTCTCTTCCAGTTTCTTAGTAAATCTGAGTAAATTCCTTCTAGATATACTAGGCAATTCCACTTGCACGTGATCACCAAAGAGAAAATTGCATTAGGGAAATTAATTAAATTAAGTCTGTTCTCAGTAAAGGCGGTATTAATTGCTTTCAGATATATATCTATATGTATCTACAGCGCCATACACACCTAAACTAATTAGCTCTGAAATTTCATCATCACTTAAGAACTCCTTGGCTAGCTTCAGAATGTTCTCAAGCGTAGGATTTTTTCTAACATTCTTAACTAACTTCATCAAACCGGGCTTGTGCTTAGCTACTTCTCGTGCAATATCATTGAAAAGCCTTCTGCCATCTGAGTTAAGTACACAATCCTTACTAAAGAATTTATAGAAGTTAAGTAGTAGGACTCTTAAGTATTCTCTAATTAACCTAGTATCACTGCTAGCACCACTCAAAGTATCCACTCCAGTCAAAACCATCTTTTACCATTAAAATAAGATGAAGATGTTACAATAGATTTACTTAAATACATCATGTAATTAAATAATTTAAGTAGGTTTAGGAGGAAGTAGAAATTTAGATACGGGCCTTAGCTTTTTCTAAGAACTCATCAATTATCTCTTTCATTGAAGGTCCTTCAACTACCTTTAGTTCCCAAGTGACCTTAACGTAGGGCTTATCAATCTTAATCAGCTTACTTATGTCTGCTGGTGAGCCAATTATTACTACGTCAGCATCAGCCCTTCTTATCGTCTCTTCTAGGTCATTTAGCTGCTCGGGTGTGTATCCCGTTGAGGGCAGTACCTCAGCCATATGAGGATATTCCTCGTACATTTTCTTAATTATGCCGACAGCATATGGTCTTGGGTCAACTATTTCTGATGCACCATACTTCTTAGCTGCTACGTAGCCAGCGCCATACGGCAAGCCGCCATGTGTTACTGAAGGCGAGTCTTCAATAACTAATGCTCTCTTACCCTCCACTAACTCAGGCTTCTCAATCATGACCTCCATGTCAGCCAATACTATTTTAGCTCTTGGATTAGCTTCCCTTACATTCTTAACGACCTTCTCAATATTCTCCTTACTTGATTGCGATACCTTATTTACTATAACGACGTCAGCTAACCTAGTATTTATTTCACCGGGGTATGACTCCACTTCTTGACCAGGTCTCATGGCGTCGGCTACAGTTATCAGGTAGTCGAATCTGTAGAATGGAAAGTCATTATTGCCGCCATCCCATAAAATTATGTCACCTAATTTCTCAGCTTCCCTCAGTACCTTTCCGTAGTCTACACCAGCAAGTACTGGGAGGCCCATTCTGATGTATTGTTCGTACTCTTCTCTCTCTTCAACTGTAACACCCCACCTATCTAAGTCCTCATAAGTTCTAAAGATCTGAACTATCATCTTACTTAAGTCTCCATAAGCCATTGGATGCCTGACAGGAACTACCTTAAGCCCACGCCTTACTAATTCTCTAACAACAGCCCTAGATACTGTTGACTTGCCTGCACCAGTCCTAACAGCAGTAACAGCTATTACTGGCCTAAATGATGAGAGCATTGTTTCTCTAGGTGAGAGAAGCCTAAATGATGCACCATTAGCCAGAGCTATAGATGCGATCCTACCGACATCCTCGTAGGTTAAATCACTATAGGAAAGCACCACCTCATCAACATGGTAAAGCTTAATCAGCTTTCCTAACTCAGACTCAGGATAAATTGGTATTCCCTCAGGGTATAAATTACCTGCAAGCTCAGGCGGATACCTCCTCCTCTCAACACCAGGAATTTGTGCAGCAGTAAATGCTACTACCTCATAATCCGGATTATCTCTGAAGTACACGTTAAAGTTATGAAAATCCCTGCCGCCCGCGCCAACTATAATTACTCTTTTGCGAATAGGCATATTAAACACCGAATATTTTTTGTTGTTAACTTATATAAAGTTTATTGAGTACCCGTACTTAAACTAAATAGCTGTTAATTAATTCACCGAAAAATTTAATTTCCTTTTGAATATACTGAAATTCCGTTCATGAATATGCGAAAACAGAATAAAAAATAACCTTTATGGCTCTCCTAAGGCATCCAATACCTTGTACATACCCCTAAATATCCTGATCTTACAGCACTACGAATCAACCGTGTAATGAGGCTATTGTTTCAAGCTTAAATATTTCCTCAGCAATACGTACTGCCTCATAAGCGTCTTCAAGCGTTGGCGCTTCGCTTACATTAAATCCCCTAATTCTCTTAATAAACGCCTTGAGTTCTTCCTTTAAGGGTTCCTCACCTAAGGCTTCATGATATCTCCTACCTTGAGGGGACTCAGTAATTACCTTACGGTCTCTGAAATTTCCTCTAATAAAGGCTTCCTCAGTAGCTATGTCAACTTCTCTTATTTTTACGGGAAGTAATCCATCAGCTAAGTAAGTAATTAATGTTTGTCCATACTCTATCACGACTTCAAGAGTATGTGTTGCACCTTTCATAAACTCAATCGCATTAACTGATAGCACCTTCCACTTCTTCCTGCCTAGAAAGTACTGGGTTAAGTCAATATCATGTATCATTAAGTCAAAGACTATGGGAAACTTCCATCGGTGCTCAGGTCTTCTTGACAATCTCTTAAACACAATGTATTTAGCTGGCCTATAAACACTGAGTAGCTCCCTTAAAGCCTTAGCTACTGGGTCGAACCTCACAATAAATCCTGGCTGGGTAATAACACCTACTGCTCTAGCAAGCTTAATTAACTCCAAGACATCACTGGACTCTGTTGAAACAGGTTTCTCCACGAATACATGGGTACCTTTATCAATAAGTAGCTTAGAAACGGTAGTTAACTGGTCTATTGAGACAGCTACTGCTGCAGCATTAATTCCTCTGGAAGGTATCTCAAGTACGTCTGTAGAATACAAGGGAACATTAAATTCTGCTGCTATACTTCTAGCTCTACTCTCATCAGCATCAACTACAGCTTCAACTCTAACTAAGCCCTCTGCTTCTAGCTCCTTAAGTGCTCTGACAATATTCCTACCCCACGCGCCAGCACCGACAACAGCGATTCTAACTCTACTCAAGAATTACGCCCTACAACCACTAGAGAATGGGTTAATAACTCAATATTATATTATTGTAAGTATTCAGTGTCTGCGTGGGTCATCACGAGTCAGCTTCCAGGTCGGTCATCACCTAATATTAGATCTACGTATTAGGAGTTATGACGTAGAACTACCACTGTTAAATCAAACTAATACTAATACCCAGCTTCTTCATTAATGACTTAAAATTCTGCTTTATAGCATTAGCAACTTCAGCTTCACTAATGCCTTTTAACTCAGCAATAATTTTAATTGTATCATGTATTAGCTCCGGCCCTAATTTCAGCTTCCTGTAGTTGTAAGGACCGTCGGATTCAGTTAAAAGTATTTCGAGTGGTGCTGCCTTAACAACTTCTTTCATCTTCTTCTGAATTTTAATGGCTGGGTTAACACCTATGTAATAACCAAGGGATTTAATTGTATTCAATAATTCAGTCGGACCGGTATACCAGTGAATTACAGCTACTTTAGCATCATGTTTTTCGAGCTCCCTTAACACATCAACCCAGGCTCCTGCTGCGTGAACTGAAATTCCTTTTCCATATTCTTTAGCTACCTTGAGAAATTCTCTAAAGACAGTTAACTGTTTTTCATAAGTTTGAGGAACGAACTTTTTGTCCAGTCCCACCTCACCTACGAAATTAGCCTCACTAACTAATTCAAGCACTTGACTTAAGTACTTGTCAGCGCCCTCACTAATACTCCAGGGGTGAATGCCAACAGCAGGTATTACATTCCAGCAATTATTCCTCAATTCTAGGGTACGCCTAGATGACTCAAGATCATCTGAAACAGCTATCAGGTACAGGCAGTGAATTCCACAATACTTGTACACCTCATCACCATATTCATGAAGGTGTATGTGTGAGTCAATGAGAACCTCTCCTTTCCTGCAGGTCAGCGCGCTGTCAAGCATTAGGAACACCTAATTTCCCAGATATAATAGAGTTAAAATCACAAACATTAATCCTCTTTAGTTACTTCCTCCATCCACTTAAGGTATCCTTCAAATCCGGAAATCACAGGTAAGGCAATAATTTCAGGGACTGAATACGGGTGTAGTTTACGTACGGCACTAACCAGCTTACTCATTAGCGATGCCTTAGTCTTAATAATTAATAGTAATTCCT